>NZ_JBFBJY010000013.1:0-153869 GCF_040702125.1 Kitasatospora sp. NPDC085895
GACGTCGGCCGGACGGTGAAGAAGGGCTGGGAGGAGGGCAAGTCCTCCGCGGAGAACTGGAAGCAGACGTTCGGGGAGTCGCTGCGCGACGGGCTGGGTTCGCGGGCCGGTGGCGCCGCCCGACACCACCTGGACAACGCGGCCGGGCACGGCAGCAGCCACGGTGAGGGCGGCAGCAGCCACGAGAGCGGCGGCAGCGAGAGCGGGAACGGCGGGGACTCCGGGTCGTCGAACTCCTCCAACTCCTCGGGTTCATCAGGCAGTTCTGGGTCGTCCCACTCACCTGAATCCGGCGGCTCCTCCGGTTCCTCGGGCGACAGCGGATCGTCCGGCGGCTCGAACTCCTCCGGCTCGTCCGGGTCTTCGAGCCCGACCGGCAGCGGCTCGTCCAGTGGTGGGTCGTCGGGGAGCGGTTCGTCCGGGAGTGGGCGGCCGAGCGGCGTGGACGCGAGCACCGGCACCGACCACACCTCCTCGGGCGCTCCGTCCGGGACGAGCGACGACTCCGGGTCCCACAACAGCAGCAGTGACGGCGGGTCCTCGACCCAGCACGGCAACGACGGCCGTGACAACCGGAGTTCGACACCGCTCGACCCGTTCGGCACCCGGCTGAGCTCCGACCCGGCGCCCGCTCCGGCAGCCCATCACACCCCGTCCGGCAGTGACGGCACCCCGCCGTCCGGCTCGCACACCCCCTCCTCCGGCCCCGACACCGGCTCTCCCACGCACACGGGTACGGACGGGCGGTCGACGCCGGCCTCGGACGGGCCTGTTCCCGCGCGGCACGACGGTGCGGACACGCCTCCGGCGCACACGGGTACGGACGGGCGGTCGACGCCGGCCTCGGACGGGCCTGCGCCGAGTCATCACGAGTCCTCGGACGGGCTGGCGCGTGCCGGTGACGGCCATGCGGACCGGTCCGGTGCGGACACCTCCCGGCCCGGGCCCGTTCCGGGGCATCCCACCCCCGACGCCGCCCCCGCTCCGGCACCGTCCCACGGCGGACCGCAGCACACCGGGGAAGGGCAGTCGTCGCACGGCACGCCGGACTCCCGTCCGGGGCCGGCCTCGGCCCACCCGACCCCCGACTCCGCTCCGGCTCCCGCGCACTCCGGTGACTCCCGTCCCGCGTACGGGCCGGTGCGCGGTGACGACGGCGCGTCCACGCCCTCGCGCGGCGGGGGCGACCACGGCACGCCCTCGTACGGCCCGGTGCGCGGCGGGGACGCCACTCCGGCGCCCGCGCACGCCTCTGACGGCGGCCCGTCCCGGCCGGGCGGCGACATCCCGTCCCAGCAGGACCGCTCCGGCCCGGCGCCGGACTCCGCGCCCGACCATCGCACGCCCGGTAACACGCCGGCCCCCGATCCGACGTCCGGTTCGCACGGCACGGGCGAGGGCAGGGGAGTGCCCTCGGCCGGCGGTGTGCCGCACGTGCCGTCGGCGGGCATCCCGTCGGGTGGCGTGCCGTCCGCGGGTCCGGACCACTCGCGCCCGACCCCCTCCTCCTCGGACGGGCCGCACCGCGCCACGGTGGAGACCGCCTCCACGGCGGTCGCCGACGCCCCGCCGACCCACACCCCGACCGCCGGTCCGGACGCGACCTCCGGTCAGCCCGGCCCGTCCGGCCAGAACGCGGGCACTCCCACGGCCACCGGTCCGATCGCGACCGGGCCCGTGCCGGGGGCCGGCGTGCCCGGCTCGGGCTCGCCGTCCGGCGGCACCCCGCCGCGCCAGGGCGGTCCCGTGCCCCACCCGGGTCATGGTGGTGACGGGCCGTCGACCAACCGTCCGACCACCGTGCCCGGCCAGTCCACCGGCCGCCCGGATCACGGTGACCGTCCGACCGGCCTCGGCCGCCGGCCCGGAACGGAGCGCCCCGGTACGGACCGGCCGGCCGCCATTCCGCGCCCCGACGCCGACCGGCCCTCGCGTCCGGACCCCCGGACGGCCGACCCGCGCAGCGCGGACCCGCGTACCGCCGACCAGCGGCCCTCCACCGACCGTCCGACCGGTGCCGCGCCGCGCCCGGCCGCCGATCGTCCGGCCGCCGATCGTCCGGGCGACGACGGCCCGGCACGAACGCCGGACACCGCCCGCCCCGACCACGGCTCGGACACCCGCCCGGAGGACCACGGCAAGTCGGAAGACCACGGCAAGGCCGACGAGCGGCAGGACCACGACCGGCCCGAGGGCGGGGACTCCCACACCGACCAGGACGGTCGCCCCGACGCCGACACGCCCCCGCACGAGCGCCCGCTCTCCGACAGCCGCCCGTACGACACGCCCGGTGGCCTGGCCCGGGTGGAGGAGCACCACCAGCAGGAGCTGGAGCGGCGCATCCCGCGCAACCCGGACGGCACCCCGCAGCGCCACCCGGACCCGTACGGGGACTGGCCGGGGGCGGTCAACGGGGACGGGCACCGCGAGCCCGGCCGCGACAACAACTGCCTGGACGTGGCGCTGTCCAGCGCCGACACCTACAGCGGCAACCCGAGCGCCGCCGCGGCCCGCACGGACGACGGCAGCCCGGACGGCGAGCGGGGCGGCCGGGACCGCGCCGAGCGCCAACTCGGTGCGCCGTTCCGGGACCTGGGCAACGGCGACCAGGCGTTCCACCGGCTGGAGGACACCCTCCGCCAGTCGGGCCACGGTTCGCAGGCGGTCATCGTCACCCAGGACGCGCACGGCCGTGCCCACGCCTGGAACGTGGTCAACCACAACGGCAAGATCGTCTACCTCGACAACCAGACCGGCGCGCGCAGCGACAAGCCGATCCACAACGGCGACCACGGCGTCTTCGCGATCCCGCTCGACGCCGACCGCCGCCCGATCACGTCCGATCACCGTCCCTCCGACGACGGCTCCCACGCCGGCCCCGACTCCCACGCCGGCTCCACCGGTCCGGGCCGGGACGGCAACTCCACGACCCGTTCCGACCACTCGGACCGCCCGGACCGCGCCGACAGGGCCGGTGACCCCGATCGGGACGGCGACTCCGCGGACCGCCGCCCTGCGGACCCGGCCGGCAAGACCAAGCACGACGCCGACGGGACGGAGTCGGACGCCGAGGCCGGGCCGCCCAAGAAGAAGCAGAAGCCGAGCCCCGACAACATGGAGGTGGACTCCGGGCACGGCCACACGCCGGGGGCCGGTACCTCGCACGACGGCACCACGCCGCACGACGAGACGATGGCGGACGCCGGCACCCCGGACGCCGGCACGCCGGACGACCGCCAGGGCTCGACGCCGTACCACGACGCCCAGCCCAAGGACCACACGCACTACAACATGCTCGGCGACGACGAGCAGCAGACGTTCCGCGGGCGCGAGAACGCCAAGGTGCGGCAGTCGGACCTGGACATCGCCCACGACTTCCTGCGGGACCGGTTCAACGACAAGTCGCTCGGCGACCTCCTGCAGGACACCGCCGACCAGGCGCGGCACAACAAGGACACCAAGGACGACCCGAACGCGGACTTCCAGCTCGCCTTTGACAAGGATGAGTTGGAGCGCAGGCTGCCCGGCTTCAAGGACCTGCACCAGAGCGAGCAGGGCGCCGTGGTGGCGGGCCTCGGCCGGCTGAGCCTGTCGTACCACCAGCAGTACGCGGTCGGTTCGAGCCCTGAGCACGCCTCCGACCCGTACCACTACCGCGACGACCACGACCGGTCGGACATGTCGGAGACAGAGGCCGAGAAGCAGCAGAACGACAAGCACCACGAGGACGACCAGTCCCGCGGTGTGGCCACCCACCAGAACCACGACTTCTGGCAGGGACCCCGGGGCAACGAGCACCGCCCGCTGAAGGAGGGGGAGACGCCCCAGGGGCCGAGCCCGGCCCGGTTGGTCCGCGAGCACATGGTCGAGCGGTACCGGGAGCTGCACCCGGACAAGGCGCACCTGACCGACCGCCAGGTGGAGCTCGCGATCCGCCGGGAGACCATCGCGCACGTCAAGGGCGACCACCGGCCCGACTTCACCGGAAAGAACTACGCCGCGATCGAGGTGGTCGACGGCGACGGCAAGGTCCGGTACGTCGTGGACAGCTCGCTGCCGCCGGGCAAGGCCGGCATGCAGCCGGAGCACTCCGAGCCGCACCTGGGCCGCTGGATCGAACGGCTCAACCAGCGTGCGGAGGCGGGCGACTACACGGTGGCCAGCCTCTGGACGGAGCGTGAGCCCTGCGGCCAGGGCGCGGGCCACGGGCACTGCTCGCGCTACCTGACCGAGTCGCTGCCCGACACGGAGGTCGGCTACGGCGTCGGCTACCGCAAGGGCGACATGGCGGACGGCCACGACACCGACGCCGAACGGGAGACGGCGGCCGCCAAGATGGAGCAGGACATGCAGGACCACCTCAACCGCCTCGGCGACCTGTGGTACGACATGGCCGTCAGCGGCGAGCTGAACCGGGACCGGACCCCGAACCAGCACGTCCCGCAGCAGCAGTGACAATCGACCGCAGTGACATCGACGCAGTGACCACCGCCGACCAGTCCCACCCGTGGAGGCGCCATGACCCCCGGCCCTGACCAGACCCCCGGCCCCGCCGGTGGCTTCGACGTGCGCGAGCTGCCCGTGCTGATCGAGCAGCCGCAGTTCCTGGCACGGGTCGGCCGGGCGGAGCTGCTGGCGGCGATCGCCGAGTGCTGGCCCGACGGGGTGCCCGCCGGGACCCTTGCGGAGGACATCCACCACCTCGACCGGCTGGGCGTGCGGCCGGGCGCCGACCAGGGCGCGGAGTGGCTCGCCTGGCTGCACCTGCTGCTCGTCAGCCACGGCAGGTCCGAGGACGCCGCTGCCCTGGTGGCGGCCGCGCCGCGGCTGCCCTGGCGCACGGTCTGGTCGCGCTGGGTCCCGCCGGGCGCCCGTGCCGCCTGTTCGGCCCCCGGCGGCCGGGTGACCGGACTGCAGCTGGTGGAGCGCGACGGGCAGCAGCTGGTCCTCGCCCACGAGGCGTTCGTACTGGCGCGGATGGAGCGGATGGAGCCCGACGACGAGGAGGGCTTCTACGAGTACGCGGTGGACCTGCGCACCGGCGAGCCGGTCGCCGGGCCGAAGCTCTACCGGCCGTACGCGCACGACGAGTTCCCCGAGGACTACGTCCCGCTGCTGCCCGCGGACCTGCCGCGGCGGGGCGAGGGGGCGACCAACGGGCCGGACGGCTGGGAGGGCGCGGCGAAGGCGCTCCCGGTCTGCCACGAGCAGGTCGCCCACGCCGTCCGGACGGGCGCGCTCGCGGTGCTCGGCGGCGGCTGGGGGTACTACGCCGTCGAGATCGACGAGGCCGCGGCCGTGCTCGACGACGCGGCGACCCCGGTCTGGCCGATGCCCGCCGAGGACGACGTGACGACCCGGGTCGCCCCGGCGGAGCTGCCCGGCGCAGCCCGGACGGTGACCCGCGGCTGGCTGGCCGACCGGTTCGGAGCCGACCGCCTGTGGTCCGCCGACCCGGCCGAACTCCCCGAGGGCCTGGAGCACGGCCCGACCCGCCGCTTCCTGACCGAGGTCGGCCTGCCCGCCGGCCGGATCCCGCTGCTGGACCTCAGCGGCGAGGTGCTCGCGCAGGAGGGCCTCGGCGAACTTCGCACCGAGGACTTCCGGGACACCGACGAGGACGGCGACGACCGCGGCGAGTTCTGCTACCTGATCGCCAAGGACCTGGAGCGGCTGATCGTCGTGGACGGTGCCACCGGCCGGGTCGGCCTGTACGACCCCGACCGGTACGAGGGCGACTACGACAGCGGCCCGGTCGCCTCCTCCGTCGAACAGTTCGCCGCCCTGTTGCGGCTGTACGCGTCGTTCTACTACGGCGCCACCGCGGCCGAACTGGCCGACGCCGAGCGGGCGCTGCGGGTGTGGGCCGAGGAGCTCGACCCGGTGACGGCCTCCTCCACGTTCTGGCAGGAGGTCTTCCAGGACCGCGAGGACTTCGAGTGACCCCGCCCCGGTACGGCACGAGCCCGGAGACGACCAGGTGAACGATCCGACGACCCACCAGCCGCACCCCCACGTGGGCGGACGCGGCGAGGCGCTGCGCGCACTCGCGGCCTGGCACGCCGCCGGGCCGTCGGCCCCGCGGGTGGTGCTGCTGACCGGCCGTCCGGGCTCCGGCCGGTCCCGGCTGCTCACCGGCTTCCTGATGCTGTGCGACCCCGTGTCCCGCGAGCGGATCGACCTCGGCGCGCTCGACCCGGCCACCGTGCCCGCAGCCGAACTGCCGCCGCCGGCGGTCTGCGACCCGGACGGACTCACCGCGGCCCAGCTGCTGTGGACGGCCGCCGACGTCCTCGGCCTCGACGTCGACCGCACCGAGGACCTGCTCCACCGGCTCGCCGAGGAGCGCACCACCGCCACGGCTCTCGTCGTCCCGGACGTCGACCGGGCCGGGCCGCTGCGCGCCCTGCGCGAACCCGGGCGGGTCGCCGCCGAGGTCCTGCTGCCGCTGGCGCTCTCGCCGTGGGTGCGGATGCTCGCCGACGTGCCGAAGGAACAGGCCGCCTGGCTCGCCGAGCGGATCCCCGCCGGGCAGCTGCAGGTGATCGACCTGGACGAGGCACCCTGGGCGGACCCGCAGGCACTGGTCCGGCAGGCCGAGTACATGCTGGACCGGCCCGCCCTCGCCGCTGACCTGGCCGCCCGGGCCGCCGGCCCGCTGGTGGTGCGGCTCGCCGCCTGGTCGCTGCGCGCCGCCCCGGACGACGGCCCGGTGGAGCTCCCGGCCGGCATCGGTGACGTCCTCGACCAGCACGCCGGGCGCTGCGGCGCCGACGAGCTGACGCTGCGCCGGCTGCTCGCCCCGCTCGCCCTGGCCGGGGACGGCGCGGCCGTGCCGTTCCTGCTCTGGGCGCCGCTCGCCTCCGCGGTCGCCGGCCGCGACCTGTCCAAGGCCTTCGCCGACAGTCAGGCCCTGCTGCTGCCGTTCTTCGAACTGGTCGGGGAGCGCGACGACCCCGCGGTGCGCCTGGTGCATCCGGAGATCGGCGCCGAGCTCCGCGAACGCTTCGGCTCGACCGTCCGCGAGGCGCAGCGCCGGATCGCCGCCGTCCTGGCCAACGGCCTGCCGGCCGGCCCCGGCAGGTGGGAGCACGCCGCGCCGTACGTGCGCGAGCACCTCACCGGGCACGCCCTGGAGGCCGGGACGCTGCCCGAACTGCTCGCCGACCCGGGCTTCCTGGTGCACGCCGGGCAGGTCCGGCTGCGGGCCGCCGTCGAGCACTTGGCGGCCGCCGGTACCGAGCTGCCGCCACTCGCCCGCACCTGGCTGCGGCTGGCACCGCTGTTCACCCGCACCGAGGCCGGTCCGCTGCTGCGCGCCGCGCTGCTGGAGCACGCCTGCCGCCAGGACGGCCTGCCCGCCCCCGACCTCGGGCCCGGCCTGCCCTGGCGGACGCTGTGGGCCCGCCCGCTGCCGGGCGTCACCGCGCTGACCGCGGCGACCGCACCCGACGGCACGACCGTCGTGGCGGCCCGCGTCGCCGGCGCGGAGCCCGGACTCGCCGTCCACGCGGTGCCGACCGGCGAGCCGGTCGGTGTCCCCGCCGAGCAGCTGACGCCGCTGACCGAGGAGCAGCGGGCTGCCTGTCCGGTGCGGCTCGGCATCGGCGGCGACTACGTGCGGCTGTGGCCGCGGGAGGAGGGCGACCCGGTCGGGGTCTTCCTCTCCGCGGGCCCGCTCGGCGGTGCCGACGTCACCCCGGACGGTGTGCTGCTGCTCGCCGACGCCGCCGGGCTGAGCGCCCTGCGGCTCACCCCGTCCGCCCCGGTGTGAGCCGGGCCGCGGCAGCAGTGCGTACCCCCAACCACCGGGCCCCCGGGCCCAGGTCCTGAAGGAGAACGACCGCGTGACGACCCGCGCGCAGGCCGTCGAGGCGGCCCACCAGTGGATCAACGGCGACCGGCCCGAGGAGCAGTGGCGCACCGTCGGCGTCCACGAGTTCGACCTGGGCTGGGTGGTCTGGGCGGAGGCCGAGGAGGCCTGGGCCGGTGCGTCCGAGGGCGAGCGGCGGGCGCCCGCCGACATCGGCTCCGCCAGTGCCGTGGTCGACCGGGAGACCGGCAGGCTCACCACCTGGCCGTCGGTGCCGGTCGAGGAGGTCGTCCAGCTCTACCGCGACAGCCTCGGCGCCGGCAGCTACGACCCCGACCGGCCGCTCGCGACCGGTCCCGGGGCCACCGCCGTGCTCACCTACCGGGACGCGGACGGCAAGGAGCAGACGCTGTTCCGGATGTCCTCCCCGGGCGGCGCGCACCCCGAACTGGAGGCCTGGCGCACCCTGCAGCAGCAGGGCGTGCGGCCCGAGGACGTCCTCGCCGTCCACTCCGACCTGCGGCCCTGCGAGCTGCCGGGCGGCTACTGCGCCGCCGCCCTGCTCGCCGAACTGCCGGTCGCGGCCTTCTCCTACGGCCACGACTACGGTCCGCGGTTCAACCGCCGCGCCGCCGCGGTCCGTGCCCTGACGGGCGCCACCGAGCAGCTCTTCCGCGAGGCCGGGCGGCCGCTGCCGCCGCACCCCAACCGGGCGCCGTTCCCGCGGGGGGCCGAGGCCGCCGGGCCGGAGCGGGACGCCGCCCTCGGCCGCCGCCTCGCCGAGCAGTTCGGTGCCGAAGGCGTGCACCGCTTCGACGCGGACGACACCGCTGCCACCGCGCTCCCGGAGGCCGCCCGCGCCAGCCTGGTCTGGGCCGGCCTGCCGGCCCGGGTCGAGGGCTTCTTCACGCTGCTGCCGGGCCTGCCCGACGTCGCCGCCCACCTCGACGCGTCCGGCCGCGGCAGCCGCGTCCCGGACGCCGCCCGTGCGGTGCTCGCCGAGTACGTGCTGATCGGCACCGACGGGCACGCCCTCGTCGCCGTGCAGTGCGGCGACGGCGGGACCGGCACCGGCGAGGGCGTGGGCCGCATCTGGGCGGTCGACCCCGACAACGGGACGGGCCGCTACGTCAACCGCGACCTCTCGGCGTACGTGCGCTGCCTCGCCCTCCTCGCGGCCCACCGCCCGGCCCGTCGCGGCCTCGACCCGCACGCCGCCGCCGATGCCACCGACGGTTTCCAGCAGCAGCTGGCGGCGCTCGACCCCACCGTCTTCCAGGACCCGGAGAACTGGTGGGCCGTCGTCGTCGAGCAGATGTGGGACGGCCTGCTCTGAGCGGACGCGCCGGACGAACCCGGCAGCTCGCCGGGACGACCCCGGAGTCCTTCCCCACCGCGGGCGCCCTCCCGGCCCGCCGTCCGGACGCCCGCCGCACCGGCGGCCCCGACCGCCGCGGACTCCCGGACGGACTCCGGCCGCGGCACGCTCTGGACCGCAGGGCTCCCGGCGGAGGGCCTGGAGGAGTGGGACGCGGAGACCGCCGGGGACGGCCGCCCGCGGCACCCGTACCGGATCGGCGGGTGGCTCGGCGGCGACCTGCTGCTGGACGGCTCCGGCGGCGAGGTCCTGCTGGAGGACCCCGACGGCGACACCGCGCACGCCGCCGACCCGCTGCCGGTCTCCTTCGCCGTGCTGCGCCCGCTCTGCGACCCCGGCCGTACCGTCCGCCGGGTCAACCGCCGCTACGCGGCCGCACAGACGGACCGCCGGCTGCACGCCCTGGACCCGGAGGCGGCGGAGGGCTGCTGGTACCCGCTCCTGCACGAGCAGCACGAACCGGACCCCGCACTGCGGGGGACGAACGCTGAACCCGCACAAGGAACTGCACCGACCCGAACCCCCGCGGCAGACTGGCCCGATGGACGACACACTCACCCGACTGCCGCCCGCCGTCGCCGCGTTGCGGGCCGCCGGGGCCGCCCACGGCTTCACGCTCTCCTGCGAGGAGCGGACGGGCGCCCTGCTCGCCGTCCTCGCCGCCGCCCGGCCCGGCGGACGGATCCTGGAACTCGGCACCGGCGTCGGCGAGGGCACGGCCTGGCTGCTCAGCGGCATGGACGCCGACGCCCGGCTGGTCAGCGTCGAGCTGGACGGCGCCGTGCAGGACCTCGCCCGCGCCGAGCTCGGCGGGGACGGGCGCTGCGCGTTCGTCGCCGCGGACGGCGGGGCCTGGCTGGAGGCGTACCGCGGCGAGCCCTTCGACCTGGTCTTCGCCGACACCTGGCCGGGCAAGTTCACCCACCTGGAACGGGCCCTGGACCTGGTCGCCCCCGGCGGCACCTACCTGATCGACGACCTGCTGCCGCTGCCCGCTTGGCCCGCCGAGCACACCGCCGCCGTCCACCGGCTCGTCGGCCACCTGACCGGCCGCCCGGACTTCCGCACCGTCCGGCTCGCCTGGTCGACCGGCCTGCTCATGGCGGTGAGGACCGCCTGACTCCCGACCGCACCGCACCCGAACGACCGGCGCGGATGACGTGATCGCGCCCTTTACGGGCTCCCTACCCCGAACGGGGTTAGGGTCGGTGGCCATGGGGTTCGGGTGGGCCCGGCGCCTCCGCCGGCTGGGACGGCGTGCGCTGGTGGCATGGGTGGTTGCGGCGGTGCTGGTCGTCGTGGGGGCGATCGGCACCGCCGCCGGCGGTTCCGGGCCCGAGGTGCGCCAGGAGGACCGCTTCCTCGCCATGCCCGAGACACCGGGCAGCAGCGCGACCGTCCGCATCGACACCTCGTTCTTCACCACCGGCACCTCGCCGCGCCCGGCGATCCTGCTCGCGCACGGCTTCGGCGGCTCCAAGGAGGGCGAACGCGACCGGGCCCGGCAGCTCGCCCGTGCCGGGTACGCCGTCCTCACCTGGTCCGCCCGCGGCTTCGGCCACTCCGGCGGCCGGATCGGCCTGGACGCGCCGGACCGCGAGATCCAGGACGTCACCCGGCTCGTCGACTGGCTCGCGAAGCGGCCCGAGGTGCAGCTCGACAAGGCCGGCGACCCGCGGGTCGGCATCACCGGCGCCTCCTACGGCGGCGGGGCCGCCCTGCTCGGCGCCGCCTACGACCCGCGGATCGACGCGGTCGCCGCCGGCATCACCTGGTGGAACCTCGCCGACGCGCTCTTCCCGCAGGCCGCCCAGGGCTCGACCGCCGCCGACGGCGTCTTCAAGAAGCTCTGGGCCGGCCTGTTCTTCACCACCGGCTCGGCCGGCGCCGCCACCGGCGGGCTCGCCGGCGCGCCCCGCGACGGACAGCAGGACGGGCAGCCCGGCGGACCGCAGGGCGCGGTCGGCTGCGGCCGCTTCCTCGACGAGCTGTGCACCATGTACGACCGGGTCGCCGCGGCCGGCCGCCCCGACGCCGAGGCGGTCGCGGTGCTGGAGAGGTCCAGCCCGTCCTCGGTCGCCGACCGGATCAAGGTGCCCACCCTCGTCGTCCAGGGCCAGCAGGACTCGCTCTTCCCGCTCGACCAGGGCGACCGGATCGCCAAGGCCGTCGCCGCCAACGGCGCGCCCGTCGCCGTCGACTGGTTCGCCGGCGGGCACGACGGCGGCACCGAGGGCAGCGAACGCACCGACGCCCGGGTCACCGCCTGGTTCGACCACCACCTGGCCGGCAAGTCCACCGGCACCGGCCCCGCCTTCCGGGTCACCCGCACCGGCGGCGTCGACTCCACCGGCTTCCAGGCCGTGCTGCGCGGTGCCGACGCCGACGCGTACCCGGGCCTCGGCGGCACCGCCACCCGCAGCGTCGAACTCGCCGGCCGCGAGCAGACCGTCGCCAACCCGCCCGGCGGCGCCCCGCCGAACATCTCCACCGTCCCCGGCATCGGCGCGCTCTCCCAGGCCGCCGCCCTCGGCAGCGGCCTCGCCCTCGACTTCCCCGGCCAGTACGCCGCGTTCGACTCCGACCCGCTGACGACCGCGCTCGACCTCACCGGCCAGGCCCGCGCCTCGATCACCGTGCACGCAGACCGGCCCGACGCGGTGCTCTTCGCCAAGCTCTACGACCTCGGCCCGGACGGCAAGCAGACCCTGCCGCAGCAACTCGTCGCCCCGCTGCGGGTCACCGGCGCCGACGCCCCCGGCGGCCGCACCGTGCAGATCGCGCTGCCCGCCGTCGACCACTCCTTCCCGGCCGGGCACCGGCTGCGGCTCGTCCTCGCCTCCACCGACCTGGCCTACGCCTCCCCGGCACAGCCCGCCACCTACACCGTCTCCGCCGCCGGGCCGCTCGCCCTCCCGACCGTGGCCGGCCTGCACACCGAGGCCGCCCCGCTGCCCGCCCGGGTCTGGGTGCTGCCGCTGCTCGCCGTCGCCGCCGCGGCCGGGCTGCTCCTGCTGCGCCGCCGGCGCCGCCCGCAGCTGCCCGCCGACCCGGCGCTCGCCGGTGTCCCGCTGCAGATCACCGGCCTCAGCAAGCGCTACAAGGGCGCCGCCGACCGGTACGCGGTGCGCGAGCTGTCCTTCCGCGCCGAACAGGGCCAAGTGCTCGGCCTGCTCGGCCCGAACGGCGCCGGGAAGACCACCACCCTGCGCATGCTGATGGGGCTGATCCGCCCCGACGAGGGCGAGATCCGGATCTTCGGGCACGCGGTGCGGGCCGGTGCGCCCGTGCTGTCGCGGGTCGGCGCCTTCGTCGAGGGCGCCGGCTTCCTGCCGCACCTCACCGGCCGCGCCAACCTGGAGCTGTACTGGCAGGCCACCGGCCGCCCCGCCGAGGACGCCCACCTGGAGGAGGCGCTCGCCATCGCCGACCTCGGCGAGGCCCTCGACCGCGCCGTCCGCACCTACTCCCAGGGCATGCGACAGCGCCTCGCCATCGCCCAGGCCATGCTCGGCATGCCCGACCTGCTGATCCTCGACGAGCCGACCAACGGCCTCGACCCGCCGCAGATCCGCGAGATGCGCGAGGTGATGATCCGGTACGCCGCCGGCGGCCGCACCGTCATCGTCTCCAGCCACCTGCTGTCCGAGGTCGAGCAGAGCTGCACCCACCTCGTCGTCATGGACCGCGGCCGCCTGGTCACCGCCGGGGCCGTCGGCGAGATCGTCGGCGGCGGCGAGCAACTGCTCGTCTCCACCGCGCCCGGGTACGGCTCCGAGGAGCTCGCCGCGGCCGCCGACAAGCTCGCCGCGCTCGACGGCGTCGTCTCGGCGGAGCCGGCCGACGGCGGCCTGCTCGTCCGCCTCGACGACGGCGGCAGCGCCGCACGGCTGGTCGTCGAACTCGTCCGCCTGGAGGTGCCCGTGACGGGCGTCGGCCCGCAGCGCCGCCTGGAGGACGCCTTCCTGTCCCTGATCGGAGGCCCGGCATGAGCAGCACCGCACCCGCTCCTGCCGCGGAGCAGGCGGCGGCCGGCTACTCGGCCCGCCGCACCCTGCCGCTGCGCGTCGAGGCGGTGCGCCAACTCCGGCGCCGCCGCACCCTGGTGATCGGCGGGCTGCTCGCCGCGCTGCCGTTCGTCATCCTCGCGGCCTTCCAGATCGGCGGCACCCCCGACCGGCCGGACCGCACCACCTTCATCGAACTCGCCACCTCCTCCGGGCCGAACTTCGCCGCCACCCTGCTCTTCATGGGCACCGGCTTCCTGCTGGTCATCCCGGTCGCGCTGTTCTGCGGCGACACGGTGGCCTCGGAGGCCGGCTGGTCCTCGCTGCGCTACCTGCTGGCCGCGCCGGTGCCCCGGGCCCGGCTGCTGGCCCGCAAGTTCACCGTCGGGCTGGCCTTCTCCGCCGCCGCGATCGTGCTGCTGCCGCTGGTCGGCCTCGCCGTCGGCACCGCCGCCTACGGCTGGGGCGACCTGAAGCTGCCCACCGGCACCAGCCTGCCCGCCGCCACCGCCCTGCCCCGGCTCGGCCTCGCCGTCTGCTACGTGATCCTCGCCGAACTCGTCATCGCGGCGCTGGCGTTCTGGCTCTCCACCGCCACCGACGCCCCGCTCGGCGCGGTCGGCGGCGCCGTCTTCCTCTCCATCATCACCGGCGTCCTGGACGCCGTCACCGCCCTCGGCGACCTCCGCGAGTGGCTGCCCGCCCACTGGCAGTACGCCTGGGCCGACGCCCTCCAGCCCCACCTCGAATGGGGCGGGATGATCCAGGGCGTCTCGCTCTCCGTGTCCTACGCGATCGTCCTGCTCGCGCTCGCCTTCCGCGGCTTCGCCCGCAAGGACGTGGTCTCCTGACGCACCGCAGGGCCGCGGTTTAATCGCTGGCGGCCCCGGGCGGGGCTGCACTAGGGTCGCGGATGCGGGCGGCTCCGCGGCGTGCTTCCTTCTCCTTCCTCCTCGAAAAGAACCAGCGCGCCCCCTCTCCGCCCCCCTTCTTCCTCTCCCGCCTTCGCATCCCCCGGGGGATTCTCCGTATGACCCGAGTCGCCTCGGCTGACGTCGACGTCGACCTCGATTCGTTCCTGCTCCGCCGCCGCGGAGCCGTCTGTGTCCCGACCGCGGGCCTGCTGCCCGCCGCGGACCCCTGGAGCACCGCCGGCCTGGTCGCGCTGGACGCCGACCTCGCCCAGCGAGGCCACCTGCTCACCGCCGGCCTGCGCGCCTCCCTGGCCCGGCTCACGCCCACCGCGCTGGCCGCCGTCGGAGGCGGACTGCTCGCCCGGATCGACCACCGGCTCGGCGCCGACCGCCGGCACCTCACCCTGTTCCACCGGTTCCCGGACGCGGTGCCCGACCACGCGCACGTCCTCTACTCGCGCAGCATCCGCGCCTTCCTGCTCAACCAGCCGCGCCAGCCCTGCGCGCACTGCGGCCGGACGGGCGCCGAGGCGGGCATCGCCGCCCTCGCCCCCTGCGCCCACCTGCTCTGCCCCGGCTGCCACGACGGCCTGACGGCCCAAGGACGCGGCGACCGCTGCCCGTTGTGCGCCACCCCGCTCGCCGACGAACCCTGGCTCGGCGAGGACAACCCGGCCGGCCGCAAGGCCGCCGAGGAGTTCGGCGGTGAGCAGACGCTCCGCCCGCTGCGCCTCGCCGAGGGCGAGACCCTCGACGTCGCACTGGCCGAACTGTCCCGGCTGCTCGCCCGCCGCACCCCGCTCGACCCGCAGGACCGCGAGGACCTCGCCGCACTGCTCGCCCTCGCCCCCGACGACCTGGCGATGCGCCTCCCCGCGCAGATCCCCGTCCGCGAGACCAAGGCCGTCGTCCTCACCGCCCTGCTGCGCCGCGACCCGGACGACGCCCTGCCGGTGCTCGCCGAACGGATCGACACCGCCACCGACGTGCTGCGGCTGCTCTGGTCCTGGTCCGGCGCCGAGCCCGACCTGCTGCCCGCCACCGCCCGGCGGCTGCGGCTGCGCAACCTGCCCCGCCCGCTGCGCCGCGGCCTGCTGGCGATCCTCGACGGCCTGCCGCTGCCCTCGCTCGCCGAGGACCTGCGCCGCCACCGCTCCGCCTGGCTGCGGGCCGGCGAACTCCTCCACCCGTACGAGTACCGGGACCGCTACCCGACGATCACCGCGGCCTTCGTGCTGCTGCGGGAGACCGACCTGCGGGAGCACCCGGTCGGCGCCGGGTTCGCCGAACCGCCGCACCCGCTGCGGGTGGTGGAGAGCGGCGGCCGCACCAGGCTCGGCTTCACCGGCTTCGCCGGCCGGGCCGAGTCCCGGCTCGCCGCCGGGGACGTCGCCGGCGCGGCCCGCACCCTGGCCGCCCGGCCCGGCGAACTCGCCCGCCGCCTGCACCACCTGCTCCGGGTGCAGGCCGCCACCGCCCCCGGCGAACCACTGCCCGCGGACGTGCTGCGCACCGTCACCGACGCCCTGCGCGGCGCCGCCCCCGGCCCGCTGCTCGGCGCCTACGGCCGGCTGCGCGGCCACCGCGAACAGGGCGAGCGCCGGCTGTACTTCCCGCGCGGCACCGTCTCCCTGGCGCACGCCCGGGAGGACCACGGCACCGTCGTCCCGGCCGAACTCGCCCGGCCCGTCGTGGCGGCCGTCGAGGCCGAACTGCTGCGGCGGTGCGCGGGGGAGCGCTACGACCTGGCCCTGATCGACGAGGGCCTCGCCGACCTGGTGGTGCCGTTCGCCGAGCGGGCCGCCGCCAAGACCCTGGTCGCCGTCCCGCGCGGCAGCCGGCAGCGCCTGCCCGCGGGCGAGCGCCTGCGGCTGTTCCTGCACTGGATGCAGCCCGAGCACCTGCGGGTGGACCTCGACCTCTCGGTCGCGCTGTACGACGCCGAGTGGCGGTTCACCGGGCTGTGCGACTACACCGAGCTGGTGCACGGCGACCGGGCGGCCGTCCACTCCGGGGACTTCGTCTCCGCGCCGCCGCCGCACGGCGCCACCGAGTTCGTCGACCTGGACCTCGGCCGGCTCGCCGCCGCCGGCAGCCGCTACGCGGTGATGATCGTCTTCAGCTACAACGACGTCGCCTTCGAGCAGCTCACCGACGCCTTCGCGGGCTTCATCCAGCTCTCCGCGGCCGACCGCGGTGCCGGTCACTACGACCCGAAGGCAGTCCGGCAGCGGCTCGACCTGATGGGCGACGCCAAGGTCTGCGTCCCGATGATCGTCGACCTGGCGGACCGCCGCTACACCTGGACGGACCTCAACACCGGGGCGGACGGCGGCTTCCACAGCGTCCGCCGGTACAGCGAGGAGGTCGGCCGGCTCTCCAAGGACGTCCTCGACCACTTCTCCCCGGGCAACCGGGCCACCCTGTGGGACCTCGCCGTCGCGCAGGCCGCCGCAGGCGCCGACGAGGTGCTCGTCCGCGGCCGGGACGGTGCGGGGTTGCGCAGCTGGCGCCGCCACGAGGACGAGCCGGTGGACGCCTTCGCCGCCCGTCTGCGGCAGCTCGCCGGCCCGGACGCGGCCGAGCGGGCCACCGCCACCGAACGCCTGGCCGGCACCCGGGCGTTCGTCGCCCTGGTGGACGGCGACGTCCCCGCCCCGGAGAAGCTGTCCGGCTCCGCCTACCGCCTCTACCCGGGCCCCTTCGACGCCGCCCCCGAAGAGGTCGAACGGCTCACCGCCGGAGACCTGCTCGCCCGCTTCGCGCCCGCCGATGGTGCTCGGACAGCCACGTAGGTGCCCCGCGCGCGCCCTGACGCGACCGGCCGGGCGCCGCGGTCGGTGCCGGGTGCCCGCCCGCGGCCTCTCCTGCCGCGGGCGGGCACGCCGACGTCACTTGACGGGGGACCAGACCCGTTCGACCTGCTGGGTACCGGTGCGGGTGCGGTAGGAGCGGGTCCACTTGGTGGTGGCGTCGCGCCGGGTGCGGTCGGAGAGGACGTAGTAGTCCATCTGCACGGCCTGCGGGGTGATGTCGAGGACGCCGTAGCCGTGCGAGTCGAGGTCGACCCACTTGATGTGGCGGTTGGCCGCCTGGATGGCGGCGGCCGCGACCAGCGAGAGGGTCTGCGGGGCGACCTTGAGGTAGTCGTCGATGTTGTCGGAGCTGACCGAGGTGACGACGAACTCGGTGGCGACGCTGCCCGAGGCCGGGTAGGTGGCGGCTTCGCTCGGGACGTCCGCGGCCCACGCGGAGTGGATGTCGCCGGTGAGGAAGACGGTGTTGCCGATGCCGTTGTTCTTCAGGTGGCCGAGGAGCTCGCGGCGGTCGTGGGTGTAGCCGTCCCACTGGTCCGGGTTGATCGCGAGGCCCTCGCCGGGCAGGCCGAGCAGCTTGGCGATCGGCCGCAGCAAGTAGTCCGGCAGCGAGAGGAAGGCGACGGGGGAGATCATCACCTCGTTGCCGATGAGCCGCCAGGTAGTGTCGGAGGCGGAGAGGCCGGACTTCAGCCAGTCGAGCTGGGCGCGGCCGGTCATGGTGCGGTCGGCGGAGTCGACGTCGCCGCTGCCGACCTTGACCTGCTGGGAGCGGAACGACCGCAGGTCGAGCAGGTGCAGGTCGGCGAGCTTGCCGTAGCGCAGCCGGCGGTAGGTGGTGCCGGCGACCGACGGGCGGACGGGCATCCACTCGAAGTAGGCCTGCTTGGCGGCGGCCATCCGCGCGGACCAGTCGCCCTCGGTGCCGGGGGTGTGGTTCTCGGCGCCGCCGGACCACGCGTCGTTGGCGAACTCGTGGTCGTCCCAGATGGCGACGGTCGGCACGATCGCGTGCAGGCCCTGCAGGTCCGGGTCGGTCTTGTACGTGCCGTGACGGGTGCGGTAGTCGGCGAGGGTGGTGATCTCGTGCGCGGGGTCGTGCGGGCGGACGACCTTGCCGGCGGCGCAGAACTCGCCGGTCTTGTACTCGTAGATGTAGTCGCCGAGGAAGAGGAAGACGTTGAGGTCGCCGCGGGCGGCGAGGTGGCGGTACGCGGAGAAGTAGCCGGCCTCCCAGTTGGCGCAGGAGGCGACGCCGAGCCGCAGCCGGTCGAGGGCGGCGTCGGCGGCGGGTGCGGTGCGGGTGCGGCCGACGGGGGAGGGGACCCCGCCCGCGGTGAACCGGTACCAGTAGACGGTGTCGGCGGTCAGACCGCGGACGTCCACCTTGACGGTGTGGTCGGTGGCGGCGGCGGTGGTGACCGTGCCGCTGGCGCGCACCGAGGTGAAGGACTTGTCGGTGGCGATCTGCCACACGACCTCGGTGGCCGGGCCGGCGCCGGAGCCGGGGACGGCGTCCGGGGTGGGCGTCACTCTCGTCCAGAGCACGACGCCGTCGGCGAGCGGGTCGCCTGAGGCGACGCCGTGCAGGAACTGCGGAGCGGTGGCGGCGGTGGCCGGCGCGGTGCCCGCGGCGATCGGCAGGACGGCGGCACCGGCGGTGAGGGCGGCGGCCTTCAGCACGCGGCGGCGGCGCGGCCGGGCGACGGCGGGGGACACGGAGTCGGTGGTCTCTGTCACAGCGTCAGAGGCTACTGGCTAGTAATCAGATGTCCATACTTTGGGACGACTATTCCCTGACTCTTCATGTCCACGCCGCTTCGCCGCAGCTCAGGCCCAACCGGGAGTCTGCGAAGCGAACTTGAGCCTGCGTGAGGACTTCCCATGCCATGTGACGCGTGCAATTGTACATGTCACACCTTCACGGACAGCGGAGCCGTGCGGACCGCTCCGCCCTGCCCGTCACCGTCAACGGCCGCCCCCACGCGGCCGATTCACCCGGCCCGGAGGCCCCCACGTGCACACCTCCCGGATACCCTCACCCCTGCGCGCCCTGCGACGGCTCGCCCTCGCCCTCGTCTGCTGCCTGACGCTCGGTCTGCTGCTCTCCACCCCGAGCCAGGCCGCCCCGAGCACCCCGCAGCACCCCGGCACCACCAACCGCACCGACACCACCGGCCGCACCGGCCCCGCCCCGAGCCCGGCCACCGTCCAGCAGCCCAGGACGGCGCTCGCCCCCGCCGAGGCCGCCCACACCCGTCCCGCCGAACGGGCCCCCCAGCCCGCCTACGACGCCGCCGCCACCCGGCGGGACAAGCCCCGCACCGCCGACTCCCGTGCCGCCGACTCCCGTGCCGTCGCGCCCCGCACCGCGGCCGCCGCCTGCTCGGTCGGCGACTTCACCGGCCGCACCGGCGCCGCCCTCGTCCAGGCCGTGAAGGCCGCCGACACCGGCTGCATCAACACCCTGTTCACCCTCACCGGCACGGACGCCCGCGGCGCCTTCCGCGAGGCCCAGATGGTCTCCGTCGCCGACGCCCTGCGGGACGTCTCCACCACCTACCCCGGCGACAACAGCACCTCCGCCGCCCAACTGGTGCTCTACCTGCGGGCCGGCTACTACGTGCAGTGGTACCACTCCGGCGACGTCGGCAGCTACGGCACCGCCCTGCAGGGCTCGATCCGCGCCGCCCTCGACGCCTTCTTCGCCGCCCCGCACTCCCGCGACGTCACCGACGCCAACGGCCAGACCCTCTCCGAGGCCGTCACCCTGATCGACAGCTCCGGCGAGAACGCCCGCTACCTCGCCGTCGTCCGGCGCCTGCTCACCGACTACGACACCCGCTACGACGCCTCCTGGTGGATGCTCAACGCCGTCAACAACACCTTCACGGTGCTCTGGCGCGGCCACCAGTCACCCGACTTCGTCGCCGCCGTCGCCGCCGACCACGGCGTCCTCGACACCCTCGGCGCCTTCGCGACCGCCCACCTCGGGATGCTCGGCGGCGACCGCGGCTACCTCGTCTCGAACGCCGGCCGGGAACTCGCCCGCTTCCTCCAGCACCCCGAACTCCAGACCGCCGTCCGCCCGCTGGTCAAGGACCTGCTCGGCCGCACCACGATGACCGGCCCCACCGCCCAACTCTGGGTCGGCCTCGCCGAGATGGCCGCCGAGTACGACGCCGCCCAGTGCGCCTACTACGGCACCTGCGACCTCGCGAACCGGCTGAAGGCCGCCGTCCTCACCGTCACCCGCACCTGCAGCCCGAGCATCCGCATCCTCGCCCAGCAGATGACGGCCGACCAGCTCACCGCCACCTGCACCAGCCTCGCCGGCCAGGACGCCTACGTGCACGGCATCGTCCGCGACAACGGCCCCGTCGCCGGCGACCGCAACACCACCATCGAGGTCGTCGTCTTCCACTCCAGCACCGACTACCGCACCTACGCCGGAGCCGTCTACGGCATCAGCACCGACAACGGCGGCATGTACCTGGAGGGCGACCCCTCCGCCGCCGGCAACCAGCCCCGGTTCATCGCCCACGAGGCCGAGTGGCTGCGCCCCGACTTCCAGATCTGGAACCTCAACCACGAGTACACCCACTACCTCGACGGCCGGTTCGACATGTACGGCGACTTCGCGGCCGGCACCGCCACCCCGACCATCTGGTGGGTGGAGGGCTTCGCCGAGTACGTCTCCTACTCCTACCGCGGGGCCACCTACACCGACGCCCTCACCCAGGCCGGCAAGCACACCTACCGGCTCAGCACCCTCTTCGACACCACCTACGACAACGCCGACTCCACCCGCGTCTACAACTGGGGCTACCTGGCCGTCCGCTACATGATCGAAACGCACCGCGCCGACGTCGACACCCTGCTCGCCCGCTACCGCACCGGCGACTGGGCCGGCGCCCGCACCCTGCTCACCGGCACCATCGGCACCCGCTACGACGCCGACTTCGACCGCTGGCTCGGCACCTGCACCCCCACCGGCTGCGGCCGCCCCGAGTGCACCGACCCCGACACCCGCCGCCTGGAGCCGGGCTGCCGCCGCAGCAACCTCGCCTCGCCCACCGGTGACCACCGCTACCTCTACCTGTGGGTCCCCGCCGGCACCGCCCGCCTCACCGTCACCAGCGGCGGCGGCACCGGCGACGCCGACCTCTACTACAGCACCACCAACTGGGCCACCAACACCGCCTACACCGTGAAGTCGGCCGGCACCGGCAACGCCGAGACGCTCACCGTGACCAATCCGCCCGCCGGTTGGAACTTCGTCAGCCTGTACGCCAAGCAGGGCTTCGACGGGGTCTGGGTCGAGACCTCCTGACACCCGCTGTTGCCGGCGCCCGCTCTCTCCGGCGCCCGGGCCCGGCCCGCCGCACCCCGGCGGGCCGGGCCCGCCCTTTGCCGGCGCCGTGGGGGATCATGGGAGATCGCACGTCCCGAGCACGCCTCCCAGCACGCAGGAGCACCCCGTGGCCCAGATCGTCCTCTTCCACTCCGCCTACGGACTCCGCCCGGCCGTCCACGCCGCGGCCGACCGGCTCCGCGCCGCCGGACACCAGGTGCACACCCCCGACCTGTACGACGGCCGGGTCTTCGACACCGTCGAGGACGGCATGGCGTACAAGGACGAGGTCACCACCGACGAACTGCTGCGCCGCGCCGTCCACGCCGCCGCCCCGCTGCTCGGCCAGGGCGGGCCCGGCCTGGTCTACGCCGGCCTCTCGCTCGGTGCGGCCCTGGCCCAGAACCTCGCCCTCGCCGACACCAACGCGGCCGGTCTGCTCCTGCTGCACGGCACCTCGGACATCCGCGACGACGCCGCCACCTCCGTCGCCGTCCAGCTGCACGTCGCCGAGCCCGACCCGTTCGAGCCGGAGGACTGGCTGAACGCCTGGTACCTGCGGATGACCAAGGCCGGCGCCGACGTCGAGGTCCACCGCTACCGCGGCGCCGGCCACATCTACACCGACCCCGAGCTCCCCGACTACGACGAGGAGGCCGCCGAACGCACCTGGGCGACGGTGCTGGCGTTCCTCGCGGAGCTGGACGGCTGACCGTGCCCGCCGCGGCCGGCCACTCGGGCACCCCGCTCGCCCGCAAGCTCGGCATCAGGGCGGGCCACATCCTGCTGCTCGCCGACGCCCCCGAGGGCTTCACGATCCCCGGTCTCCCGGACGGCCTGCTGGTCCAGCGCCGTCCGGACCGGGCGGCCCCCTTCGACACCGCCCTCTGGTTCCCCGCCGACCGGGCGGACCTCACCGCCCGCCTCGTCGAGCTGCGGGCCGCCATGCGCCCGGCCGCAGGGCTGTGGATCGCCTGGCCCAGGCGGGCCTCCGGCGTGCCCACGGATTTGACCGAGGACGTCCTGCGCGAGGTCGCCCTGCCGACCGGTCTGGTCGACACCAAGGTGTGCGCGGTCGACGGGACGTACTCGGGCCTGCGGTTCGTCGTCCGCAGGGAGCTGCGGACGGCCTGACAAGCAGCGCGCCGCTCAGAGCCCCGGGATGCGGCCGTTGCGGAAGAGGTCGACGAAGAGTTGGTGGTCGCGGCGGGGGTGGTCGCCGTACGCGTGGGTGAAGTGGACGAGCATCTCGGTGAGGCCGTCCTCGTCGGCGGCGATCGCCTTGTCGATGGCCTGCTCGGCGGAGAACGGGACGAGGCTGTGGCCGCCCTATGGGGGCGATTGCCAAGGTCTTGCTGTCGACCGCTCCCTAGTGCGCTCCGGGTGCCCGAAAGCGTTGACGGGCCCGCCAAGCGCAGAACCCGTCGGCTGACGTTGCCGTCGGCGCGGCCTTCAATGTAGCCAGAAGGCCCGCCGGATCCGATTCTGGCGGGCCTTCTTTGCGCCTGTCTATGCGCTCAGAAATTCGTCAATCCACTCCCACTCGCCTGGCCGCGAGCGAAGCTCGCTAATTCCGTACTCCAGGCAATCGTCGAGACTGTGAGAGTCGGTGTGAACGGTACCCTTCTCGCCCATTCCCGGGCCGGACATAACTATCGTCCAGGGCTTTCCGCCGCTCGCCATCCTCTCGTGGTCCACCTTGAGGATTATGGTAATGCCGACGCTTCCCAGGCGCTCCATGAATCGCTCGATGTTTATCCCGTAGTCACTCATTAGAATCCTCGCAACATCTTCGCGATCTCGCCGACGTCCATGGTGTGACCGGCTTCCCGTGAGTCCGCTACTCTGCCCACGACCACCCAAATCTGCTCGCTTGATGGCCCGCTCATGATGTTATTGCGGTCCATTAGCTTCTGCACAACTGTGACAGCGGTTCGCTTATTTCCATTGTTGAACATGTGGCTGCCGGCAATGTCTCTGATTAGAACGGCGGACTTCTCCCAGAAGCTGCCGTATCGATCTGCGTTAATTAGGGCATTCTCGGGAGATCCGTTCATTAGCCGATCCCCGCCGAAGCTTAGGTTGATTTCCGAAATTTCGTCTGGCGTCACCCCGACCTTGAAGCCGCCGAGGCCGCCACACGCATTATGCACGAGCACTGGCGTATTGCCTGCCAGCACATAGTACGTGTGGACGGAGTTTACCGTGAGGTTGTACGCCGGAGTGAGGGATTTCCAGTGTCGAACAGTCGATATCTTGACTGATTGACCCGAGGAGGTTTGGACTGAGTCGCCGGCCATGAGGTCGGCAGCGTCCATCCAAGCATGCCGGCTCGGGGCCCAGAAGGGGTGGTGGTCGGTAGAAGTGATCTTCTGCTGGGATCCGTCCAGGGATACAACGGTGATCTCAGTGAAATCTCGATCGTCTGGAGTGGAAATCGTGGCGTTGACTCGCCGGGCACTGTTCGCGCCGCTCTCAGGGTCTCCCGCCAGGACGAGATCGCCGACCTGTACCTTCTGGATGTCGAAAGCTGAGCCGTCCGCCATCAGCACTCGGGTGCCTGCCGGGAAGCTGTTCTTCGTGAGGCAGCCAGGGGCCAGGCTGCTGTATCGTCGGTCTCGGTTCAGCTGCTTAAGAAGGTCGAGACCCTTTTCGCCCCACTTCTCGAACTTGACAGCCGAGGCGAGATATCCCTCGAACGGGATAGCGCTGGCGCAGGAGAGGCCCGCATCGACATAGTTGCGCTCAAGGCCATAAATCGCACAGTTGACCAGGTCTGCGGGTTCGCCGACTCCCGGGACAAGTCCGATTACGTCGAGCAGCAGATGGATCCCATCGAGCCAGGAGAAACGGGTCTCCAACTCCCCGAGGGACTTTGCGCGCCACTCCGCGAGCATCTGGTCGAATTGCTTCTCCCACTCGAGATCGTCCATGTAGGCGTTGAATGCCTTGTCGCTGGCGATGAGCTCCTCTCGGGAGGCCTCCTGCTGGCTCTTGCCAGCGGCCTCTGCGGATGCCCTCGCCTCGATTGCCGCCTTGCCGGCCTGATCAGCGAAACTGCGTGCCGCCACCGCGAGGGTGGAAGCCCAGCTGGCAGAGGCGGTCGCCGACCGAGCGGCCCGCTGAGCCCGCCCCTCGGATTCCCGGGCGCTCTTGGCGTAGCCAGCTGCCTTGGCTGCGGAGTCTGCTGCCCGGACAGCTGCAGCCTTGGCATCGTTGGCGGCCTTCGTCGCCTCCGCGGCCGAGTTCTGGGCCTGGGTGGCCCAGTTGTTGGCTTCTGCCGCGGCGTTCCTGGCGAGGGCGGCGAGCCGAGCGGCTTCCGCTGCGTTCTGCTGGGCGGTGGCTGCAGTGCCGGTCGACTGGGCGATGATCTGATCGATCGCTGCATCGTGCCTGGCGGTCAGCTCGTCCTTCTGTCGCGCCTTCTGCTGGCCCGTGGTCAGGAACGCTCGCAGAGCCTCCTTCGGACCCTCGAACGCAATACGAGCCGCGGCCTTGACCTCGGCGGTGCCGCTGCTGACGGCCTGGGTGACGAGAACGCGGTCGTCAGTCTCCTGCGCCCGGCCGAGCCCCGTGGTCAGGAAGTCGACCAGAGCCGTGCTACTGCCATCGTTGATCGCGGCCTGACCTGCCTGCTTAACGCCGGGGCCGCCGTCGTTGATCGCCTGCACGACGCGCACGCGCAAGTCGGTTGCCTGAGCGTCGTACTGACCCTTGACGATGAAGGCATGCACCGTCGCACCGTCGCCCTGGAGCGCGGCCTTGGCGGCAGTGGCCAGGGGAGTGGGCTTGGCATCCGGGTCATCCTCGACCTCGCTGTCCCGGATCATCTGCTTGATCCGGGCACGCTCGTCGCGCTCGGCAGCGAGTGCCCAACCGGAACGGGCGTAGTCGACTACGGCAGCATCCGGCTGAGCGAGCGCGAACTCGGCAGCGGACTGGCTGAACGGGCCGCGGGTCTTCATCGCTGCCAGCGCCATCTGCCGGCCCTTCGGCGCGATCTGGGCTTCGGTGGCGCCGGGTGCCGCAGCTTCTGCCGCTAGCTTGGCAGCGTCGGCATCCAGTTGCTTGGCATCGGCGATCGCCTTCCGGACCGTGGCCTCTTTCTCCTCCGAGGCTGCGCGGAGGTCCCGGGCCTGTTCGATGCCCTCGTTGGTCCGGGCGTTCAGTTCCTCCTGCTCCATCTCGTCGGTGAGCTTGCGGATCGACTCCTGCTTCTTGACCGCTGCGGTCGCAGCGTCCGCCGCGACCTTGGCGGCGTCCGCCTGCGCCTTTGCGCGATCTGCTGCAGCAGAGGCCTCGCCGGCGTGCAACGCCGCCTCGTCGGCGGCCTTGGCCGCCGCCTTGAGATGGACCAGGGCGGAGTCCGCGAGGTCTGCTGCTTCGCCGGCGGCCGTCGCGGCCTGCGCGGCGAACCGCTGTGCGGCCGCGCACGCCTGGGACGCCGCCGCTGCGTGACGGCGTGCCGCAGCCGCCGCTGCACGGGCCTCGGCGGCGGTGCCGCTCGCCTGGTCGGCGTAGTTTGCTGACGCCTCCGCAGACGCTGCTGCCGCCTCTACCTGGTCCTTGGCGTCGTTCAGAGCGTGGAGGGCCACACCCGCAGCGTCCGAAGCCTCCTTGGCGTGTCGCGACCACGTGGTGCGGAAGTCACCGCCCTGTTCGAAGGTCGCTATCAGGGCATTGGCGCGCTTGGCGGCATCCTTGGCGGCATTCGCCTGCTTGGCGTCCGTCGCGGCGAACGCGGCCGCGTTCAGCGCCTTGACGGCTTCCTGCAGCGCACCGGCTGCTGCCACGTTGGTCTGCGACGCCGCGTTCGCCGCCACCCGGGCGGACGCCATGGCGGCCCGGGCTGCGCTCGCCGCCGTCTGGGCGGCCTGCCCGGCACGTCGCGTTGCCTCCGCGGCGCGGGCTGCGGCAGCCGTTGCCTTGACGGCGTCGCTCTTGGCTGCGGCGGTCTCCTCGGCAGCCTTGGCTGCGGCGGCCCTGGCCATGTTGGCCGCGTCGATCGCGCGGGCCGCCTCGTCCTTGGTCTTGGCGAGGGCGACGTCGACCTGGGTGTTGGCCTCGGCGACCTGGTCCGCGAGCTGTTGGATGCTCGCGTACTCCGCGTCCCGACCCTGCGCCACGTACTTGCCCACGTCGAGGAAGTCGCGGATGTCCTCCGGCGAGCCGTTGAAGGCTGCCTGGCCCGCCTCCCTGCTGGCGGGGCCGCCTGCGCTGATCGCCTGGACCACGGCCACGCGGTCGTCCTGCTCACGCAGGCGGTAGCGGTCCTCCTGAAGGAATTTCAGAACGGCGGCGGGATCGCCGTTGTTCAGAGCCTTCTGACCGGCCTCCCGCACACCTCGGCCGCCGGCCGTGACCTCCTGGACGACCGCGACGCGGTCGTCCTGCTCCTGCAGGGGTTTCCAACCGCCGTTCAGGAAGGCCGCCAGAGCGGTGTTATCGCCGTCCAGCGACTTCTGCACCGCGTTCTTCGCGGCCTCACGCACGGCACGGCCGCCGATGCTGACGATCTGGAGCGCGAGTTGGCGGTCGTCCACCTCTTGGGCTGCCGCCCTGCCCTTGGCGAGGAAGTCACTGACGGCATCGTTGTTGCCGAGCAGGGCGGCTTCGGCCGCGGACTTGACCGCGGGACCCCCCGACTTCCAATAGCCGATCACCTTGGCGCGATCGGTGGGCGGAAGACCCGCAGCGGCCTGAGGCGGCGCCTCGTCGGCAGCAGCCGGCACAGCGACCACCGAACCACTCAACAGCACCAGCGGAAGCAGGCCGCGACTCAGCAGCAGCAGGCCGCTTCGAAGTGTTCCCCCGCCGACACGTGTCCGAATTATGCCCGGACTCACCGACATCCCCTTTCCGGGACTCGTGCTCAACAAAACGGCGCGAGCCTACAGGGGAGTGGCGACGGAAAACCTACCGCAGGAGCTGCGGGTACGAGAAATGGAATGCCGCGCTCGATGTCCGTGACGTAGTGTCACCAGCGGTGCAGCGGGCGGACCCTGTCGGCAGGATGTCCGAGGACGCCACTAGAGTAGCCGCGGTCTCGTCCTGCTTCTGCCGTCGGGGCAGAAGGATTCGGCACGCCCCGACTTGAGTCCCGGATGCGTGTCCGCTTTGGCATGCATTTAGGCGAGATTAATGTGCCAGTCAATGTTTGAGAGGTTTTCCATGGCCTTCCGTAAAGGGCGGTGGGTGCTGGCCGCGGCTGCCGTAGTCGCATCGGCCGCAGCCGTGTTCGGCACGTCGGCGGTCGCGACCGCCGACACCGCGCCGCCGGCACCCGATAACGCCGCCGCTCCGTTCGCAGTCGAGGACTGGGCCTACCCGGGTGCTGACGAGGTCCTGCAGAGCAAGGGCATCACGCTCACGAAGGGTGACGGGCGGATCAACCTGGTGGAGTGCACCGCGGGCCACCAGATCGAGGTCTACACCCGTGAGACGCACGCGGACGGGCGTGACCGCTTCTGCTTCGCCGCGGCGGAGTCGACCGGATTCCTGACCATGTCGATCCCCGACGTCTACGCGGTGCAGACCACCAACGACCGTGCGCTCAACGCCAGTGTGACCGCGGACGGTGAGACCAAGACCGTGGCGGTTCCCAAGGGCTGGCTCGTCGGAGTGGGCGAGGGCAGCAAGGGCGGCGCGGCCGTCCTGCTCGAACTCCGCGTCACCGCGTAGCGGTCGCTTCCGCACCTGCCGCCGAGGCGGTGTGCGTGCCGGGTGGGCACATGGCCCGCAGATGTTCTCCTCCTACGTGAAACTGGTTAACCATCATGCTTTCAGAGCGCCTCAAGAAGGCGTGGCTGACCGGCGCCGTCACGACGGCCGTTGCCGCCGGCCTCCTGGCGGTGGGCGGCTCGACCGTCGCCACCGCCGACGACACGGATCCCAATCCGGTGATGTCTCCGTCGACCGAGTACTCCTTCACCGCGAGGCTCGACATCGGTGGCGGCAAGCGCAGTTGCTCGGGCGCGGTGATCGACAAGTCCTGGGTGCTCACGGCAGCCAGCTGCTTCGTCGACAACCCGGCCGCGGGCATCGACCTGGCGCCCGGTGCGCCGAAGGACACCACGGTCGTGACGATCCCGTCGCTGGCCTACAAGGCGGGCGAGCCGATACCGACGTACACGGTCGCCGAGCTCGTTCCCCGGACGGACCGCGACCTGGTCCTGGCCCGTCTCAACGCACCGGTCCAGGGCCTGTCCAAGGTCCTCGACATCGGTGCCGGCGTTCCGAAGAAGGGCGACGCGGTGACGGTGGCCGGATACGGCCGTACCCGCACCGAGTGGGCGGCCAAGCTGCACGCCAACACCTTCACGGTGGGTACGGTGGGCGCGACCGGCATCGACCTGGCCGCACCCTCGGGCAGCAATGCCGTCATCTGCAAGGGCGACACGGGCGGTCCGGCCGTGCGGAGCGTCGACCTGACCCCGGACGCCGCGGTCGGCCAGCACCGCTACCGCTACGAGTTGGTGGCCGTCAACAGCCGCTCCTGGCAGAACGGTTGCCTCGGCTCCAAGGAGACGGAGCACAGCGGCGCCTACGACACCCGCGTCGACGACCTCGCCACGTGGCTGCAGGACAAGGCCGGCATCTACCCGGCGTCCGGCTACACCCCCGTCACCCCCACCCGTGTGATGGACACCCGTTCGGCCGGCGGCCGCACCTGGGCCCCGGTGGCGGGGCAGGGCGGTAACGAGAAGGTGCTGAACCTCGGTCCGGACAGCACCGGCCCGTTCAAGCTGCCGCAGGGCGCCAGCGCGGTGGTCCTCAACGTGACGGTCGTGAACCCGTCGACCGCCGGCTTCGTCGCGGTCGAGCCGAACGACAAGGCCAAGCCCACCACCTCGTCGGTCAACTTCGCCGCGGGCCAGACCGTCGCGAACCTGGTGACCGCGCCGGTCGGCGCGGACGGCAAGGTCTACCTGTGGACGACCACCAGCGACTTCGACGCGATCGTCGACGTCGCCGGCTACTACAGCCCGACCTCGCCGAACAAGTACGCCCCGCAGACTCCGGTCCGCCTGCTGGACACCCGCTCGGCGGGCGGCCCGCTCGGTCCGGGTGCCACCAAGGACGTCCAGATCACGGGCCAGAACGGCATCCCGGCCGACGCCACCGCGGCCGTCGTGACGCTGACGGCCGTCCAGCCCACCGCGGGCGGCTTCTTCATCGCGCACCCGGCCGGCGCGGCCCGCCCGAGCACCTCGAACGTCAACTTCACGCCCGGCGCGATCATCTCCAACCAGGCCATCGTGCCGATCGGCGCCGGCGGCAGGATCAGCCTGTTCAACTCGGGTGGCAACACCAACGCGATCGTGGACCTCGTCGGCTACTACAGCCCCGGCGCCACCGAGCTGTTCCACCCGGTGAGCCCGAGCCGTCTGCTGGACACCCGGCAGAACAACGGTGCGCCGCTCGCCTACGGGCAGGTCACGACCATCGGCAACCTGCCGGCCACCGCGGACGCCGTGGTGGTGAACGCCACCACCACCGGCAGTGACGCCGACGGGTTCTTCACCCTCTTCGCGCACGGCACCACGCGCCCGACGTCCAGTTCGCTGAACTTCTCGGCGGGCCAGAACCTCTCGGTCCACGCCACGGTCGCCACCGGTGAGAAGCAGATCGACCTGTACAACCACGCCACGCACAGCCACGCCATCGTGGACCTGACGGGCTACTTCGCCAAGTACTGATCCGGCGGCGGAACACCGGAGGGCCCGGTGGCCCGGCACGGGAAACCGTGCCGGGCCCCGGGCCCTCGGCATGACGCGGGTGGGACCTACAGCCCCGGGATGCGGCCGTTGCGGAAGAGGTCGACGAAGAGCTGGTGGTCGCGGCGGGCGCGGTCGCCGTAGGCGTGGGCGAAGTCGACGAGCATCTCGGTGAAGCCGTCCTCGTCGGCGGCGATCGCCTTGTCGATGGCGTGCTCGGTGGAGAACGGGACGAGGCTGTGGCCGCTGGAGGACTCGTCGGCGGCGGCGTGCATGGTGGCGGTGGCCCGGCCGAGGTACTCGGTGACGGTGCGCAGGTCGTCCGGCTCGTTGAGGTCCGTCCAGTCGAGGTCGGCCGCGTACGGGGAGACCTCGGCGACGAGCTGGCCGCGGCCGTGCAGGGTGGTGTACCCGAGCCACGGGTCGCTGTGGTCCTGCAGGGCGCGCTGCGAGATGACGGTGCGGTGGCCCTCGTGCTCGAAGTAGCCGCGGATCGCGGGGTCGGTGACGTGCCGGGAGACGGCCGGCGTCTGCCCCTGCTTCATGTAGATGATCACGTCGTTCTCGAGGGCGTCGGTGTGGCCCTCCAGCAGCAGGTTGTACGAGGGCAGGCCGGCGCTGCCGATGCCGATGCCGCGGCGGCCGCAGACGTCCTTGACGCGCAGCGCGTCGGGGCGGGTGCGGGAGGCGGGCGGCAGGGTCTCCAGGTAGCGCTCGAAGGAGGCCAGCACCTCGGTGCGGGTGACCGCGTCCAGCTGGAAGGCGCCGCCGCCGATCCGGAACCGGCGGTCCCAGCCCTCGACGACGGTCTCCGCGTCGAGCAGTTCGACGCGGGTCTGCAGCCGGGCGCGGCGCAGCGTGTCGAGGATGGGGCCGTCCGCGGTGTCCAGGGTGAACTGGGCGGCGTCGCCGTTGCCGGCCAGCGCGGCGATCTGGCCGCGGTAGGCGGCGGCGAAGGCGCGCACCAGGCCGCTGATGGTGTCGTCGGAGAGCGCCTTGGCGTAGCCGATCAGGGCGAGGCTGGCGGCGAGCCGCTGGACGTCCCAGGTGAAGGCGCCGACGTAGGCCTCGTCGAAGTCGTTGACGTTGAAGACGAGCCTGCCCTCGGCGTTGAGGTAGGTGCCGAAGTTCTCGGCGTGCAGGTCGCCGTGGATCCAGACCCGGCCGGTGCGCTCGTCGAGGAAGCGGGCGCCGTACTCCCGGTACGGGTCGGTGGTGAGGTCGGCGTAGAAGAGCGCGGCGGTGCCCCGGTAGAAGGCGAAGGCCGAGGCGGCCATCTTGCGGAACTTCACCCGGAACGCGGCCGGGTCCTGCGCCAGCAGCTCCCCGAACGCGGAGTCGAAGACCCGCAGGACGGTTTCCGCGCGCTCCGGCTCGCGGTCGGCGACGGTGGGCTGGTCGGGCATGGGCCTTCCAATCGGTGCGGTCTGTCGGTGGTGCCGTCCGGTCCGCGGGGGAAGGACGCGCGGCGGGCGGCCGCGGTTCAGGCGTTCGGCGGCGCGGGCGGCGCCGACGGGGGACCGGGCGGCGTCGTCGGCGGTATCGGCGGGTGGGCCTGGCGCTGCGCGGGGACGTACGGGTGGAAGGCTACCGGGGCGGGGGCGGCCGGGGCGGCCGGGCGCGTCGCGCCGACGACCGCGGCGACGGCGATCGCGATGCCCACCGTGAGCAGCAGGGTCATGTTCAGCCACAGGTGGCTGACCGGCTCGGCGAAGGTCCGCCGCGAGGCCGAGTAGACCACCTGGTTCAGGATCTGGCCGAGGGCGGCGAAGCCGGTCACCGAGGTCAGCGCGACGGCCGCCGGGCGGACCCAGCGGCCGCCCATGAAGGCGCCGACCGCCAGGGCGGCCAGGGCCGCGCAGTAGCCGGTGTCGTAGGCGAAGAAGCCGACCGGCGCGTCGACGTAGTCCGCGTAGGAGATGCCCAGGGCGGTCAGCAGGTAGCCGGGGCCCTTCTGCGCGATGTCGTAGGCGAGCACGCCGAGCTCGGAGGCCAGCTGGACGAGCGCCAGCACGCCGATCGCGGTCAGCCCTCCGCCTCGCGCCCGCTGCTGCACCACCGGGCCGAATGCCATGGAACCCCTCCTCGCACGTCAGTGCGCCAGAGGCTATCGGCGTGAACGGCCGGGCCGGAACCCCGGGTCTCCTTCCGTGACCCGGTGACCGCCGAACGCGACCTGCCGGCGCCCGGGAAGTGAGGGGAACGAAGCGGGGAACCGAGGAGCATTCGTGCCGTGTCCCGGGGCGGGTGCGACGGGGGACTAGACTCGGTGCCGCGACGCGGAAGCCGTGGTCCGGGCCCTGAGGGTGGCTCGGGCCTTACCTGTTTCGCGCCCGGTTCCGATCATGCCGAGACTCCGGAGGCCCCGCCTTGAGCGACCAGCCGTACGCGCACCTGCACGTCCACACCGAGTACTCGATGCTGGACGGCGCCGCCCGGCTGAAGCAGCTCTTCAAGGAGGTCGAGCGGCTCGGGCAGACCCACGTCGCGATGACCGACCACGGCAACATGTACGGCGCCGCGGAGTTCCACAAGCAGGCCACCGCCGCCGGCATCACCCCGGTGATCGGCATCGAGGCGTACGTCGCCCCGGACTCCCGCTCCAACACCAAGCGCATCCTGTGGGGCCAGCCGCACCAGAAGAAGGACGACGTCTCGGCGTCCGGCGCCTACACCCACAAGACCATCTGGGCCCGCAACAAGGAGGGCCTGCACAACCTCTTCAAGCTGACCTCGCGCTCCTACGCCGAGGGCTGGCTGGTGAAGTGGCCCCGGATGGACAAGGAGATCATCGCCGAGCACGCGGCCGGCCTGATGGCCACCACCGGCTGCCCCTCCGGCGAGGTGCAGACCCGGCTGCGCCTCGGCCAGTTCGACGAGGCGGTGAAGTCCGCCGCGGACTACCAGGACATCTTCGGCAAGGAGAACTACTTCCTGGAGCTGATGGACCACGGACTCGACATCGAGCAGCGGGTCCGCGACGGCCTCCTGGAGATCTCCAAGAAGCTGAACATCCCGCCGGTGGTCACCAACGACTCGCACTACACCACCGAGGGCGACGCCGGCGCGCACGACCTACTGCTGTGCGTGCAGACCGGCAAGAACCTCTCCGACCCGGACCGCTTCCGCTTCGACGGCACCGGCTACTACATCAAGTCGGCCGCCGAGATGTACGGCCTGGACAGCTCCGACGCCTGGCAGGAGGGCTGCCGCAACAGCCAGCTGCTGGTCGCCTCCCGCGTCGACACCGCCGGCATGTTCGAGTTCAAGAACCTGATGCCGCGCTTCCCCATCCCGGAGGGCTTCGAGTCCGAGGCGGACTTCTTCAAGTCCAAGGTCTGGGAGGGCATGGACTGGCGCTTCCCGGGCGGCTACGACGAGGAGCACAAGAAGCTCGCCGAGTACGAGATGGACACCATCATCCAGATGGGGTTCCCGGCGTACTTCCTCGTGGTCGCCGACTTCATCATGTGGGCGAAGAGCCAGGGCATCGCGGTCGGCCCGGGCCGTGGTTCGGCCGCCGGCTCGCTGGTCGCCTACGCCATGGGCATCACCGACCTCGACCCGATCCCGCACGGCCTGATCTTCGAGCGCTTCCTCAACCCCGAGCGCATCTCCATGCCCGACGTCGACATCGACTTCGACGAGCGCCGGCGCGGCGACGTGATCCGCTACGTGACGGAGAAGTGGGGATCCGACAAGGTCGCCATGATCGTCACGTACGGCACCATCAAGGCGAAGGCCGCCATCAAGGACTCCTCGCGCGTCCTCGGCTACCCGTACGCGATGGGCGACCGGATCACCAAGGCGATGCCGCCGGACGTCATGGGCAAGGGCATCCCGCTCTCCGGCATCACCGACCCCTCGCACCCCCGCTACAGCGAGGCCGGCGAGATCCGCGGGCTGTACGAGACCGACCCGGACGTCCGCAAGGTCATCGACACCGCCCGCGGCATCGAGGGACTGATCCGCCAGCCCGGCGTGCACGCCGCAGGCGTCATCATGTCCGCCGAGCCGCTCACCGACCACATCCCGGTCTGGACCCGGCACACCGACGGCGTCACCATCACGCAGTTCGACTACCCCACCTGCGAGGGCCTCGGCCTTCTCAAGATGGACTTCCTCGGCCTGCGCAACCTGACGATCATGGACGACGCCGTCAAGGCGATCGAGAAGAACAAGGGCATCAAGATCAACCTGCTTGATCTGCCCCTCGACGACAAGCCGACCTACGAACTCCTCGCCCGCGGCGACACGCTCGGCGTCTTCCAGCTCGACGGCGGCCCCATGCGCTCGCTGCTGCGCCTGATGAAGCCCGACAACTTCGAGGACATCTCCGCCGTCCTCGCGCTGTACCGACCCGGTCCGATGGGCGTCAACTCGCACACCAACTACGCGCTGCGCAAGAACGGCCAGCAGGAGATCACCCCGATCCACCCGGAGCTGGAGGAGCCCCTCAAGGAGATCCTCGAGCCCACCTACGGCCTGATCGTCTACCAGGAGCAGGTCCAGAAGGCCGCGCAGATCCTCGCCGGCTACTCGCTCGGCCAGGCCGACCTGCTGCGCCGCGCCATGGGCAAGAAGAAGAAGGAGATCCTGGAGGCGGAGTTCGTCCCCTTCCAGAAGGGCTGCCGCGAGCACGGCTACTCCGACGCCGCGATCCAGGCCGTGTGGGACGTCCTCGTCCCCTTCTCCGGCTACGCGTTCAACAAGGCGCACACCGCCGGCTACGGGCTGGTCTCCTACTGGACGGCCTACCTCAAGGCCAACTACCCGGCCGAGTACATGTCCGGCCTGCTCACCTCGGTCAAGGACGACAAGGACAAGTCCGCGGTCTACCTCAACGAGGCCCGCAAGATGGGCATCAGCGTCCTGCCGCCGGACGTCAACGAGTCCGACGCCGACTTCACCCCGCACGGCAACGACACCGTCCGCTTCGGCCTCACCGCCATCCGCAACGTCGGCGGCCCGGTCGTCGAGTCGATGATCCGCACCCGTAAGTCCAAGGGGAAGTTCGCCTCCTTCCCGGACTTCCTGGACAAGGTCGAGTCGGTGGTCTGCAACAAGCGGACGGTCGAATCCCTCATCAAGGCCGGCGCGTTCGACTCCCTCGGGCACACCCGCAAGGGCCTCACCGCGCAGTTCGAGCCGATGATCGACAACGTGGTCGGCGTCAAGCGCAAGGAGGCCGAGGGCCAGTTCGACCTCTTCGGCGGCGACTCCGTCTCCGACGAACCGAGCTTCGGCCTCGACGTGGTCTTCTCCGAGGAGGAGTGGGACAAGTCCTTCCTGCTCACCCAGGAGCGGGAGATGCTCGGCCTCTACGTCTCCTCGCACCCGCTGCACGGCATCGAGCACGTCCTCGCCGACAAGGCCGACTGCGCCGTCGCCGACCTCGCCGAGCGCCCGGACGGTGCCATCGTCACCATCGGCGGCATCATCTCCGGCCTCCAGCGGAAGATGACCAAGCAGGGCAACGCCTGGGCGATCGCCACCGTCGAGGACCTCGCCGGTTCCATCGACTGCATGTTCTTCCCCGCCAGCTACCAGCTGGTCTCCTCGCAACTCGTCGAGGACGCCGTGGTGTTCGTCCGCGGCAAGCTCGACAAGCGGGAGGACGTGCCGCGGCTGATGGGCATGGAGCTGTCCGTCCCGGACCTCTCCAACGCGCACGCCGAGGCGCCGATCGTCATCAACATCCCCAGCGGCCGGATCACCCCGCCGCTGGTCGCCCGCCTCGGCGAGGTCCTCACCCACCACAAGGGCACCACCGAGGTCCGCCTGCGGCTGGAGGGACGGAACAAGACCACCGTCCTGCGGCTGGACCGGCACCGGGTGAAGTCCGACCCGGCCCTCTTCGGCGACCTCAAGCAACTCCTCGGCCCCAGCTGCCTGGCGGTCTGAGAGGCCCGCCCGGGGCGCGGGGAACTGCGCCCCCGGGCGGTGGTGGGCCCGTCAGCCCTCCTTGACCACCACGGTCCGCACGGCCTTGTCGTGCAGGCACTGCTGCAGCGGTCTGTCCCACAGCTGCCACGCCGCGTCGAGCATCTCGAACAGCCATCCGATGCAGTACACGGCGCCGGGCACGGTGGCGACGGCCGAGCGTCCCCAGAGGGCGCTGTCGGTCGGCCGGCCGCCGGTCGCGGCGTCCACCACGCGCAGCCTCATCGCCTTCTTGCCGACCGTCTGGCCGTGCTGGGTGACCATCAGCGCCGCTTCGTACGCGAAGGCCAGCAGGCCGACGAAGAGGTTCCCGAGCCACTCCCCGAGCAGGGCGTAGAGGATGACGGCCGGGATCAGCTGGATCGCGAGGTCGATCAGGCGGGCCACCAGGCGCTCCCCGGGCGGGGCCAGGACACGGCTCCCCGGCGCCTGCGGCACGCCGGGCGGGCCGGCCGGGGTGAGCCAGTGCGGCAGCACCTGCGGCGGCTGCCCGTACCCCGGCGCACCGTATCCGGGGGTGCCGTACCCCGGCGCACCGTATCCGGGGGTGCCGTACCCCGGCGCACCGTACCCGGGGGTGCCGTACCCCGGCGCACCGTACCCGGGGGTGCCGTACCCCGGCGCACCGTACCCGGGGGTGCCCTGTCCCGGGATGCCGTGGCCGGGTGCGCCGTACCCGGGGTCGGTGCTTCCGGGCTGCGCGTAACCGCCGGGCCCGTAGCCGGGCGGTCCGGGCGGGGGAGGGGGCGGCGCACCGTAGCCGGGGGCGGGCGGCGGCTGTTGGCCGGCCTGCTGCGCGTAGGGGTTCTGCTGAGGGTCCGTCGGATACCCGTATCCCGACGGGTGGTTGGTGCTCACGTGTGCGGGCTCCCGGTGATAGGTCGTACGCCTGTTGTACCGAGGACGACCGGGAGCGGGTGCGTGGATCGGTGAATCGTTACCGGTGGGGGCGGCACCCGGGCGCCCCCACCGGTGCGTGGTTCAGCGCCAGCGGTAGCGGCGGCGGAGGCTGTCGACGACCAGGTTGAAGCGGGCCCGGTCCAGGGCGCAGGCCTCGCGCCGCATGCCGCCGTCCCACACCCGCATCACGCGGTCCAGCGCCACCCAGGAGTCCCGGCCGGACTTGTCCCACGGGCCGGAGCCGATCGGCACCCAGTCCCGGTCCCCGTCGTGGCCCTTGCTGGAGAGCATGACGGCCAGCAGGCTGCCGCCCTCCTCGCGGGCCACCACCAGCACCGGCCGGTCCTTGCCGCGGCCGTCCCGCTCCTCGTAGGGCACCCACGTCCACACGATCTCGCCCGGGTCCGGGTCGCCGTCGTGCCGTGGGGAGTACTCGGTGCGGACGGGTCCCACCTCGTACGCCTCGACCTCGACCGTCGCCCCGGGGCCGTAGCGGCCGGGCACGTCCTCGTTGATCAGCTCTGCCATGCGCGAAGGGTAGCGTCCGCGGTGTGTCCGCCCGATAAGCAGTGGCACCGGCCGCCCCCTCCGCGCGAGGATCGGGGCATGGCACGCACCTTCGACGACCTGGTGGCCGAGGCAGCGGCGGCCCCCATGGACGGCTGGGACTTCTCCTGGCTCGACGGCCGCGCCACCGAACAGCGTCCCTCCTGGGGCTACCAGCGGTTGCTGCGCGAACGGCTCTCGCAGGTCGGCGCCGCGCTCGACCTGCAGACCGGCGGCGGCGAGGTGCTCGCCGGTGCCGCCCCCTTCCCGCCGCTGATGGCGGCCACCGAGGGCTGGCCGCCCAACCTGGCGAAGGCCACCGCACTGCTGCACCCGCTCGGCGCGGTGGTGGTCGCGGCCCCCGAGGACCCGCCGCTGCCCTTCGCGGACGCCTCCTTCGACCTGGTGACCAGCCGCCACCCCGTGGTGCCGCACTGGGCGGAGATCGCCCGGGTGCTGCGGCCGGGCGGCGGCTACTTCGCCCAGCACGTCGGCCCGGCGAGCGTCTTCGAGCTGGTCGAGTACTTCCTCGGCCCGCTGCCGGAGCCGGTCCTCCGCGGCCGCCACCCCGACGACGAGCGGGCGGCCGCCGAGGCCGCCGGGCTGGAGGTCGTCGACCTGCGCACCGAGCGGCTGCGGATCGAGTTCCACGACATCGGCGCGGTGGTCTGGTTCCTGCGCAAGGTGATCTGGATGGTCCCCGACTTCACCGTCGACCGGTACCGCGACCGGCTGCGCGAGCTGCACGAACTGATCGGGTCGGACGGCCCGTTCGTCACCCACTCGTCCCGCAGCCTGGTGGACGCCCGCAAGCCCCGCTGACGCCCGGCAGCCTTGTGCGGCCACCCGGTGCGGCTCAGACCTGCGGGACGCCGCCGCCCAGCTCCGCCGGCACGGCCGAGTGCAGGGCGGCGGTGAACGCGGCGACCGCCGGGTGGGCGGCGGCTCCGGCGCGGAAGGCCGTCCGGGTCCGCCGGTACATCGGCAGCCGGGTGAGCACCACGCCCGGCGGTGGGGCGGGCACGGTGCCCAGGTGCGGGACCAGGGCGACGCCCTGGCCGACCGCCACCAGGGCGAGCACGGTGGTGAAGTCGTCCACGTGGTGCCGCACCCGCGGGGTGAACCCGGCGCTCTGGCAGGCCCGCAGCGTCATCGCGTGGCAGAGCGTGCCCGCCGGGGCCATGATCCAGGGCGAACTGCGGTGTTCGGCGACCGTGCCCGCGGCCGCCGCCGCCAGGTACATCGGCTCGGTGAACACCGGCTGGGTGAGCGCCAGTCCGGGCTCCGGCTCGGCCGGCACCAGGTCGTACTCGTGCACCAGGGCCACGTCCAGCTCGCCGGCCCGCAGCGCCGCCGCCACCGCGGCCGGGTCGACCTCGGTGACCATCGGCTCCAGCCCCGGGTGACGGGCCGCCAGCCCGGCCAGCGCGGCCGGGACGATCGCCCGCGCCGCCGACGGGTAGGTGCCGATCCGCAGCGGCCCGGCCAGCCCGCGGCGGGCGTGCGCCAGCTCGGCCGAAGCCTGCTCCAGCCGCTCCAGCACCGCCTCGGCGTGCCGCACCAGGTTCAGCCCGGCCGGGGTCAGCGCCACCCGCCGCCCGGTGCGCTCCAGCAGCGGCACCCCGGCCTCCCGCTCCAGTACGGACAGCTGCTGGGAGACGGCGGACGGGCTGAACGCGAGCGCCTCGGCGACCGCGGCGATCGTGCCGTGGTGGGCGAGTTCGCGCAGCAGGCGCAGGCGGCGGACGTCGAGCATCGGCTCAGCTTACGAGAAGCCTCGGAAATGTGAACTGGACCTGCACGATGCCGGCACGTCAGGCTCGACGGCATGGACCTGCACGGGATTCACGTACCCCTCGTCACCCCGTTCGCCGCGGACGGCTCCGTCGCCGCCGACGCCCTGGCCCGGCTCGCCGGCGACCTGCTCACCGCCGGCGCGGCCGGCCTGGTCGTGCTCGGCACCACCGGCGAGCCCGGCTCCCTGGACGACGCGGAGAAGCGCCTCGTCCTCGACGCCGTCGCCCCGGTCTGCCGGGCGCACGGCGCACCGCTGACGGTCGGCGTCGGCGGCGGCGACACCCGCCGCACCGCCGAGGCGCTGGCCGCCCTCGACGGGGTGGCCGACGCCGCCCTGGCGACGGTGCCCGCCTTCGTCCGCCCCGGCCCGGCCGGGGTGCTCGCGCACTTCCGGCACCTCGCCGCGCACAGCCCCGTCCCGCTGATCGTCTACCACATCCCGTACCGCACCGGGCAGCAGCTCGACACCGGGACGCTCGCCGAGGTGCTGCGGCTGCCCGGCGTGATCGGTGTGAAGTACGCCGCGGGCGGCATCGACGACACCGCGGTCGACCTGCTCGGACAGGGGCAGCGCGGCGTCATGGCCGGCGACGACACCCACCTCTCCGCACTGATGGCGATCGGCGCCGACGGCGGCATCCTGGCCTCCGCGCACCTGGCCACCGGGCAGTACGCCGACCTGGCCGACGCCTGGCGCAAGGGCGACGCCGACCGCGCCCGCGGCCTCGGCCACCGGCTGGCCGCACTCGCCCGCGCCGCCTTCGCCGAGCCCAACCCCGCGGTGGTCAAGGGCGTCCTGCACGCCCAGGGCCGCATCCCCACCCCGGACGTCCGCCTGCCCCTGCTCCCCGCCACCCCCACCGCCGTCGCCACCGCCCTCGACCGCCTCGCCGCCGTCACGGCCTGAAGGAACACCACCTCAGGGGCAGCACCCGAGGGGCGCGGGGGGCACCTCCCGGCCGAAGGCCGGGGGAGAACCGCGCAGTCCGGGGACGGTTGCCCGACACGTACCAGGGCCCGCCCCGGATGCTTCGGCGACGAATTGTTTTCGGACGAATCCCCGTCCGCGCCGACCGCACCCGCACATCTTGCGGAGCCCGTGCACCGAACCCGCAGGGGCTCCCGGCCGCGGGCCGCAGGCCCTCCCGCGGGGCCGCCCACAGCGTGGACGCCGCGACGGGCCGGGCCGGTGACAAGGCATGATGGCAGGGTGCGGACGGCGATCAAGCACAACCCGATCGAGCACGACATGGAGGAAACGCAATGAGGATCGGCATCGTTGGGGCCACCGGCCAGGTCGGCGGCGTCGTCCGCGAGATCCTGGCGGAACGGGACTTCCCGGTCGAGCAGCTGCGGCTGTTCGCCTCGGCACGGTCCGCCGGGCGCACGCTGCCGTGGCGGGACACCGAGGTGACGGTGGAGGACGCGGCCACCGCCGACTACAGCGGCCTCGACGTCGTGATCTTCTCCGCGGGCGGTTCCACCTCGAAGGCGCTGGCCCCGAAGGTCGCCGCCGCGGGCGCCGTCGTCATCGACAACTCCTCCGCCTGGCGCCGCGACCCCGAGGTGCCGCTGGTCGTCGCCGAGGTCAACCCGCAGGCGATCGCGGACCGCCCGAAGGGCATCATCGCCAACCCGAACTGCACCACCATGGCCGCCATGCCGGTGCTGCGCCCGCTGCACGAGGAGGCCGGCCTGGTCTCCCTGGTGGTCTCCACCTACCAGGCGGTGTCCGGCAGCGGCCTGGCCGGCGTGTCCGAGCTGCACGACCAGGCGTCGAAGGTGGTGGACGGCGCGACCGCGCTGGTCCACGACGGCTCCGCGGTCGAGTACCCGGCGCCCGGCGTCTACAAGCGCCCGATCGCCTTCAACGTCGTCCCGCTGGCGGGTTCGATCGTCGAGGACGGCTCCAACGAGACCGACGAGGAGCAGAAGCTCCGCCACGAGAGCCGCAAGATCCTCGGCATCCCGGAGCTCAAGGTCTCCGGCACCTGCGTGCGCGTCCCGGTGTTCACCGGCCACTCGCTGCAGATCAACGCCCGTTTCGCCGCCCCGATCGCCCCGGAGCGCGCGGTGGAGCTGCTGACCGGCGCGCCCGGCGTGGAGCTCACCGACATCCCGACCCCGCTGCAGGCGGCCGGCCAGGACCCGACCTACGTCGGCCGGATCCGGGTGGACGAGACGGTCGACAACGGCCTGTCGCTCTTCCTCTCCAACGACAACCTGCGCAAGGGCGCCGCCCTCAACGCGGTGCAGCTGGCCGAGCTGGTCGCCGCCGAGCTCCGCGGCTGACCCGCCGGCCCGCACGGCACGTCCGACGGCCCCGCCCCCGACACGACGGGGACGGGGCCGTCGGCGTCCGTGAACGGCCTAGCGGAGGGCGACCGCCATCTCCTGGGAGACCGCGTCGCCCGTCCACTTGTCGCCCGCCGAGTACCACTGGAAGTCGCCCGGTCCCGTCACCGGGACGGTGGCCCTCACCGTGCCGGAGGCGCTGGAGACGGCCTTGGCGACGGTCTTCCAGCGGTGCGAGCCCGCCGGGCGGAACTGCAGGTACGCCACGCCGTCCGCGTAGCCGTGGAAGCGGTTGTCCGTCCAGAACGATCGGGCCAGCCAGCCCTGCACGGTGATCCGCTGCCCCTTCGCGGCCTTCGCCGGGACGCCCGAGCCGGACAGCTTGGCCGCCCGCTTCAGCGAGAAGCCGCCGGCCGTCTTGGCCACGTAGCGGTCGCCGTCGTTGGCCTTCACCTGCAGGTCGACGAACCAGGTGCCGGCCTCGTCGTTGAAGATCTGCTTCTTCACCGGGTCGACCGTCACCGTGCCCCGGCACACCGACGCGGTCGCCGAGGACGGGGTGCAGCGCATCGGGCCCACCCGGAGCACGCCGTAGTTCGGCCCCCAGACACCGACCGGGTCGACCGCGCGGATCCCGGAGTCGTCGCGGGCCTCCACCACCAGCGGGAAGGTCGTCGCCTTCTGCGGCCCGAGCAGCACGGGCCGCCCGTCGTTGACGCTGATCGAGGTGATCGCGGTGTCGCCGTGGGACCGGTCGGTGGTGATCGTGGGTACGGCCAGCACCGCCACCGCCGCACCGGCCGCGGCCGCGCACAGGGCCCAGGAAGTCTTCCGCATGATCCCCCCAGTATCGCCGCAGGCCGGGGGTGCTCCGGCACGTCCCGGTCGGTCGGCGGCGGTTCGACGCCGGATCCGAGGGTAAGCACTGCCCAATCCCCCGCCCCGCCAGGGGTGGCCCGCCCCCGCCCCACCGGGGGTCACCGGAGGAGAGGAGCGGACGTGGACCGCTGCGTAGTCCTCGTCGACGCCGGCTACCTGCTCGGAGCCGCCGCCAGCCTGCTGGTCGGCGAGCCCGCCCGGTCCCGGGTGACGGTCGACCACACCGTGCTGATCACCGCGCTGCGCGAGCGCGCCGAGGCGGAGACCGGCCTGCCGCTGCTCCGGGTCTACTGGTTCGACGCCGCGCCCGAACGCCGCCCCCTGCCCGAGCACCGGCGGCTGCGCGTGCTGCCCCGGGTCACCGTCCGGCTGGGGGCGCTCACCCGGGCCGAGGGCCGCTGGGTGCAGAAGGGCGTCGACGCGGCGATGCACGCCGAGCTCACCGAGCTCGCCCGCAACCACGCCTGCACCGACATCGTGCTGGTCACCGGCGACGGCGACCTGCTGCCGGGTGTGATGTCCGCCAAGGAGCACGGGGTGGCCGTCCACCTGTGGGCGCTGCAGGCCGCGGACGGCGACTTCAACCAGTCCGAGGACCTCGTCGCGGAGGCCGACGAGCGCCGCGTCCTGGACCGGGCCTGGATGGAGCAGTGGGTACGGCTGCGCGAGGTGCCCGCGTCCTTCCCGGCGCCCGGTGCGGCGCCGCGGATCGCGGGCCTGCTCGCCGCCCCCGCGCAGCCGGAGGCACCGGCCGCGGCCGGCCGGCCGCAGCCCGCCGCCGCGCTCAAGGTGGTCCCCACGCCGAAGGACCTCGCGGTGCGGTCGGCCGCCGAGCGGATCCCGGCCGACCGGGCGGCCGCCGTCGCGCACGGCGGCCCGGTGCTGCGCTGGACCTCCGACCGCGGCTGGGTCGACCGGCCGCCCGCGGACACCTCGGCCACCGCCGGGGACGGGCTGCCGATCCTGGCCCAGCTCACCACCTCCGCGCAGCGCTGGGCGGACCGCGAGGAGGACATCACCAGCGTCGGCGGCGACGCCCACGAGGTCGGCCAGGTCTTCGCCCGCCGCTGGATCGACCGGTTCGGTGCGGCGGACCGGCTCGCCGTGCTGTGGACGGACTACCCGCGGATCCCGCACCGCCTCGACGGCGAGCTGCTGCGCTACGCCGCCCGCTTCGGCCTGCTCGCCCACAAGGACGACCAGATAGACGAGGCGGACCGCTACGCGATCCGGGACGGCTTCTGGAAGGAGCTCGCCGCCCGTGTCCCCGGCGGCCGCGCGGCGATGGCCGACGACTGACGGCGCACCCGCACGCCCGCCCCACCCGCATGTCCGCACACCCGTCGCCCCGCCCGGCCCCGCCCCGGCGGCGCACCGCCACGGCCCGGAGCCGTACCGGCCGGAACCGGCCCCGACCGGCCCCCGTGCCCGGTCCGGGCGCCGCGGAGCGTAAAGTTCTCTCGCGTGAGCGACACCGACCGGCAGGCACCCCTGGCCCCGCCGCGGGCCCGGGAGGACCTTCCGGGTCCGGCCTGCTGCACCGTCCGCGGCCTTGCCAAGACCTACCGCACCGGCAGCGGCGCCAAGGCCGCCGAGGTCCCCGCGAACGCCGGGATCGACCTGACCGTGCGGCGCGGCGAGATCTTCGGCCTGCTCGGCCCGAACGGTGCCGGCAAGTCCACGCTGGTGCGCCAGCTGACCGGTCTGCTGCGCCCGGACGCCGGCAGCATCGACATCCTCGGCCACGACATCGTCCGCCACCCCGAGCGGGCCGCCCGGCTGCTGGCCTATCTCGGCCAGGAGTCCACCGCGCTGGACGAGCTCACCGTCTCGCTCGCCGCCGAGACCACCGGACGGCTGCGCGGCCTCGGCCGTGCCCGGGCCCGCGCCGAGACGGCCGGGGTGCTCGCCGAACTCGGCCTCGAACCGCTGGCCGGCCGTCCGCTGGCCAAGCTCTCCGGCGGCCAGCGCCGCCTCGCCTGCTTCGCCGCCGCGCTGGTCGGCGAGCGTCCGCTGCTCGTCCTGGACGAGCCCACCACCGGCATGGACCCGGTCGCCCGGCGCGCCGTCTGGTCCGCCGTGGACCGCCGCCGGGCCGAGCGCGGCACCACCGTGCTGCTGGTCACCCACAACGTGATCGAGGCCGAGACGGTGCTCGACCGGGTCGCCGTCGTCGACGAGGGCCGGGTCATCGCCTGCGACACCCCCGGCGGCCTCAAGGCGCTGGTCGACGGCGACGTCCGGCTCGACCTGGTCTGGCGCACCGACGCCCCGCTCGACGTGCCCGCCGTCGCCGAGCTCGCCGCCCGGGCCGAGCGCACCGGCCGCCGCTGGACCGTCCGCACCACCCCCGAGCAGGCCCGCGAACTGGTCGCCGCGGTCACCGGCGGCGCCGCCTTCGCCGCGCTCGACGACTTCACCCTGGCCACCCCCAGCCTGGAGGACGCCTACCTCAAGCTCGGCGGCCGGCACAAAGGACTCGCCAAGTGACGCTCCTCGACACCCCGGTGCCCGCCGTCGCCGCCCCCGCCGAGCTGGCCCCCGCCGCCCGGCTGCTGCCCTCGCTCGCCGCGGTCTACCGCGCCCAGCTCGCCCGGGCCAAGGTCGCCCGGATCCCGCTGCTGTTCGTCGCCACCTTCCAGTCGCTGGGCATCCTGGTGATGATGCGCGGCGTCGTGGACGGCGGCGGCAACCCGGCCGCGCACGCCGTGGTGGCCGGTTCGGCGGTGCTGGTGGTCGCCTTCGTCGCGCTCAACCTGCTCGCCCAGTACTTCGGCAGGCTGCGCGCCACCGGCGGCCTCGACCACTACGCGACGCTGCCGGTGCCGCCGGCCGCGGTGGTGCTCGGCGCGGCCGGCGCCTACGCCTCGTTCACGCTGCCCGGCACCCTGGTCACCGCCGCGGTCGGCGCCTGGCTGTTCGACCTGCCGGCCCGCAACCTCTGGGTGCTGCTGGCGGTGGTGCCGCTCGCCGGGGCGGCGCTGTCCGGTCTGGGGGCCGCCTGCGGCCTGCTCGCCCGGCGCCAGGAGATCGCCACCCTGCTGGGCCAGCTCGGCATGTCCGCCGCGCTGCTGCTCGGCGTCCTGCCGGCCGGCAACCTGCCGCAGCCCGTGCAGTGGCTGCGCGACCTGCTGCCCTCCACCTACGGCGTGGAGGCCTTCGCCCGGACTTTCGAACCCGCCCCGGACTGGGCCGCCGTCCTCGGTGACCTGGGCGTCTGCGCGGCCGTCGGGCTCTGCTCGCTCACCGTGGCGACCTGGGCGTACCGGCGGGCCACCCGCTGACCCGGCCGGCCCCGGACCGGCCGGCGCAGCCCGGACCGGCCGGGAGCAGCCCGCCCCGGACCGGCCGGGAGCAGCCCGCCCCGGGCCGCACCGGAGCCGCCCGCCCCGACCGGACCGGGGCCGGTCGTGAAACGATGACCGGGTGACCGCACCGAACACACCGACGGGCCCGGGCGCCGACCCGTACGCCCCGCACGACCCGTTCGCACCGCCGCCGGCGCCGGTCGGCCCGAAGCGGCCGAAGCGCGCCCTGCTGCCGGAGGTGCGGATCGGTGTGCTGATCGCGGCCGGCGGTGCGCTGCTCGGTGTGGTGCTCGGGCTGCTCTGGCTGTGGCTGGCGCCCCGGGTCGGCCTGGTCGTCAAGGGCGACCAGCTGCTGTACGCGGACCCGGAGGGCGAGCAGCGGGCCGGTGCCGACAGCGTCTTCGCGCTGCTCGGCCTCGGCGCGGGCCTGGTCACCGCGCTGACCGCCTTCCTGTTCACCCGCGGCCGGGGCGGCGGTGTCGCGGTCGCGGCGGGCCTCGCGGTCGGCGGCCTGGCCGGATCGGTGATCGGCTGGCAGCTGGGCATGAAGCTCGGTCCCGCCTCCGACCTGGTCGCGCACGCCCGGCAGGTCGGCGACGGCGGCCGGTTCAGCGCCCCGCTGGAGCTCGGCGCGCACGGCGCGCTGCTGGTCTGGCCGATGACGGCGATGGTGGTGCTGCTGGTGCTGTCCGCCGCCTTCGGCAAGCGCGAGGAGGACCCGCCGCCGTACTGGGCCTGGCCCCACCCGGAGGCCGGTCACCCCGAGGCCGCTCACGCGTCCGACGGCCACGCCCATGACGGCCACGCCCACGAGGGCCGCGCCGCGGGCGGCCCGGAGCACCCGCACGCCGACTGACCCCGGGGGTTCAGCGGCCGATCGGTGCCGTCCGGGCGCCGGTCAGCGAGACCAGGTCGGCGGGGGCGAGTTCGACCTCCAGGCCGCGGCGGCCGGCCGAGACGAAGACCGTGGAGTGACCGAGCGCGCTGTCGTCCAGCACGGTGCGCAGCGGCCGCCGCTGCCCGAGCGGGGAGATGCCGCCCAGCACGTAGCCGCTGCTGCGCTCGGCCGCCGCCGGGTCGGCCATCGCCGCCCGCTTGCCGCCCACCGCGGCGGCGAGCGCCTTCAGGTCGAGCTGCCCGGAGACCGGGACGATGCCCACGGTCAGCGTGCCGTCCACGTCGGCGACCAGCGTCTTGAAGACCCGGCCGGCCGGGATTCCGAGCACCTCGGCGGCCTCGCCGCCGTAGGACGCCGCGGCCGGGTCGTGGTCGTAGGCGTGCACGGTGTACGCCACGCCCGCGGCCTCCAGGGCGACCGTGGCGGGTGTGCCCTGGCCGCCCTTCTTCGTCTTCTTCGCCATCGGCGGCCCTTCTCGGGGGTGCGGTCGGGTGCGGTCGGGGTCCGGGCCGGCGTCAGTTGGGGCTGAAGGCCTGGCGGGTGAGGTCCGCGGCGGGCAGCGACGGCAGCCAGGCCAGCAGGGCGGTCTCCCGGCGCAGCAGCTCCAGCTCGGCGGTGAGCCGCTGGGCGGTGTCCGGGCAGGCCAGCAGCTCCTGCTTGACGGGGGCGGGCAGCACGGTGGCCGCCGCGACCAGGTAGGAGAGCGCCTGCGGGTCGAGCGGCAGCTCGACGTCGCCGGCCAGGGTGGCCTCCTTCGCGCCCGCGAGGCGCTTGCGGTACTCGTGGAAGGCCCGCTCCACCACCGCGCCGAGCGCCCCGGAGCCCTGGCCGGACGGCTCGTCCAGCGGCCGGGTCTCGGCGACGAGGTAGGGGCCGCTCGCGTCGACGGACTCCACGGTGAACCGGGTGGTGCCGGTGACCAGCAGCTCGTACCGGCCGTCGGCGCGGCTCCGCACGGAGGTGACGTCCGCGACGCAACCGACCCGGTACAGCGCCTCCCGTGGGTCGCCGGTGACCGTGCCGAGCCCGTCGAGCGGCCCGGCCGGGCCCTCGTTCTCCCGGACGGGCGCGACCTCGCGGCCGTCCCTGATGGCGACCACGCCGAAGCGACGCGGTTCGTCCTCGGGCAGTTCCTGCAGGTCGGCGACGAGTCGGCGGTAGCGCTCCTCGAAGACGTGCAGGGGCATCACCAGGCCCGGGTAGAGGACCGTGTTGAGCGGGAAGAGCGGCAGCCGTTCTGTCACGGCGCACAGCGTAGTTGCCGCGGGCCCCGGCGACCTCGCCCTTTTGCCGCAGAGCCGGCCTCAGCCGCGCTGCAGCAGCCGGGTCGCGCCGGTGACGGCGGTGGTCGCCAGGATCCAGCCGGTCAGCACCAGGCCGGCGGTCACCCACTGGCCCTGCCGGTCCGGGTTCCATCCGCCCTGCCCGAGGTCGACCACCGGCAGCAGCCAGCCGAGCGTGTACAGCGCGGCGTCCCAGGTGGGCACCTCGTCGGCCTTCAGCGGCTGCGGCGGGTGCTCGGCGAAGTACGCGGTGCCGAGCAGCCAGGCCAGCAGCAGCCACAGCGCGGCCCGGCCGGGCCGGTAGCCGTAGCCGACGGCGACGTCCTGCAGCAGCCCCCACAGCCGGGCGTGGACCGGCAGGGCGGCGCGGCGGCGGCGTTGCTTGGCGTGCAGCACCTCGCGGGCGTCCTCGTCCCGGCCGTCCCGGCGCAGCGCCGAGGCGAGCTGTTCGTACGGCTCCGGCTGGTACTCGCCGAGCGAGTTCTCCAGCCAGGCGATCCGCTCGGCGACGCCGAACGGCTCCGCGGGCCGCAGCGACTCGTAGGTGAAGCCGGTGAGCCGCACCAGGCCGGCGCCGGGCCAGGACCGCGGGGCGTCGACCAGGTTGCCGATCTGGGCCCGGGAGAGCGACACGGTGCCGTCGGGGGCCTTCTTGCAGGCGAACCGCAGCTCGGGCGTCCGGATCCGGCGCAGCGACAGCTCCTGCCCCTCGGAGAGGTGGAACTCGGCCTCGTGGATCAGGCAGGCCTGTTCGAAGCGGGCGTCGACCAGCCGCACCCCGCCCCAGGCGCGGAACGGGGTGACGGCGGCCCCGGGCTCGTGCGGCGGCCCGTAGCCGTAGGCGTACTCGCTGGGCGAGGTCGTCCAGCGGTTGTCGGCCGAGCCGGTCAGGTACAGCGTGTTGCCGACGGTGGTGCGGGCCAGGTTCAGGCAGTTGCGGCCGGGGTCGCGCATCCGCAGCCGGGCGCCGCGCAGCGAGAGCCGGCCGCCGATCCGGCCGGTGCGGATGCCGAACTCGCCGTGCACCTCGATCCGCTCGGCCTCCAGGTCCTGGTGGACGGTGAGCCCGTCCGCGGAGAGCGCCCGGTGGTGCGGGTCGGCGCCGAGGACGGCCTGGTTGAGCAGCAGGTCGGTGCCGATCCGGGCGTCGGTGAGCCGGATGCCCTGCGGCACCACGCAGCGCGCCAGGTGCACGTCGCCGTCGGCGGCGAGCCGGGAGGCGTCCAGCCGCGGTATCAGGCAGCCGATCAGCCGGATCGTGCCGGCCCGGGCCTCGGAGAGCAGCACCCGGGTGTCGAAGCGGCAGCCGTGCAGCTCGACGTAGTGGGTGAGGGACGCGCCGGCCAGTGACAGCGGGCCGGTGACGTACGCGCCGTTGAGCTTCAGCGCCGCGACCCGCCCGGGTGCGGGGGCGGGGCCGGAGAGCAGCAGCCGGGCGAGCACCTCGGCGCGGACGGTCCGCTCCGCGCCCCAGTCGCCGGAGCCCGCCGGGTCGTCGTCCTCGGCCTTGCCGGCGCGCAGGTCGAGCACCTCGCCGTGCCGGAACGCGTCCCACAGGCGCTGCTCCGTGTCCGTCCAGCCGTCCGGTGCCCCGTCCGCCATCGTCCCCCCTGGTGATCCCCGGCCGTCTCGGCCTTCGTATCACGGACTGAAATGCGCGGCCGCCGTTTCCGGCCACTCCTTACACTGGGCCCTGTGATCTCTCGAATCGACCTGCGCGGCTCCGTCTCGGACCCGCGCGACCTGCTGCCCCGTGCCGAGTTCGACGTCGAGGCCGCCCTGGAGACGGTGCGGCCGATCTGCGAGGACGTACGCCATCGCGGGGTCGCGGCGCTGATCGAGATCACCGAGCGCTTCGACGGCGTGAAGCTGGAGTCCACCCGGGTGCCCGAGGAGCGGATCACCGCCGCCCTGGAGACCCTCGACCCGAAGGTGCGCGCCGCACTGGAGGAGTCGATCCGCCGCGCCCGTCTCGTCCACCGCGAGCAGCGCCGCACCGACCACACCACCGAGGTGGTTCCGGGCGGCTCGGTCACCGAGCGCTGGGTGCCGGTCGACCGGGTCGGCCTGTACGTGCCGGGCGGCCTCGCGGTCTACCCGTCCTCCGTGGTGATGAACGTGGTGCCCGCGCAGGAGGCCGGCGTGCCCGGCATCGCGGTCTCCTCCCCGCCGCAGAAGGAGTTCGGCGGCAGCGTCCACCCGACGATCCTGGCCGCCTGCGCCCTGCTCGGCGTCACCGAGGTCTACGCGGCCGGCGGCGCCCAGGCGGTCGCCATGTTCGCCTACGGCACCGAGGAGTGCCGCCCGGTCAACCTGGTCACCGGCCCCGGCAACATCTACGTCGCCGCCGCCAAGCGCCTGCTCAAGGGCCGGATCGGCATCGACGCCGAGGCCGGGCCGACCGAGATCGCGATCCTCGCCGACGACTCCGCCTCGCCGCGGGACGTCGCCGCCGACCTGATCAGCCAGGCCGAGCACGACCCGATGGCCGCCTCCGTGCTGGTCACCGACTCGCCGGAGCTCGCCGCCGCGGTCGAGGCCGAGCTGGAGACCCAGGTCGCGAGCACCAAGCACCGCGAGCGGGTCACCACCGCGCTCGGCGGCCGGCAGTCCGGCATCGTCCTGGTCGACGACCTGGAGCAGGGCCTGGAGGTGGTCAACGCCTACGCCGCGGAGCACCTGGAGATCCAGACCCGGGACGCCCGCGCCGTCGCCGCCCGGATCCGCAACGCGGGCGCCGTGTTCATCGGCCCGTACGCGCCCGTCTCGCTCGGCGACTACGCGGCCGGCTCCAACCACGTGCTGCCCACCGGCGGCTGCGCCTGCCACTCCTCGGGCCTGTCCGTGCAGTCCTTCCTGCGCGGCATCCACGTCGTGGACTACTCCCGCGAGGCGCTGGCCGACGTCGCCGCGCACGTGGTCAACCTGGCCGAGGCCGAGGACCTGCCCGGCCACGGCGACGCCATCCGCGCCCGCTTCGACTGGACGGTGCCGAACTCTTGAGGATCGACGACCTCCCCATCCGCGACGAACTGCGCGGACAGTCCCCGTACGGTGCCCCCCAGCTCGACGTGCCCGTCCAGCTGAACACCAACGAGAACCCGTACCCGCTGCCCGAGCCGCTGGTCGCCCGGATCGCCGAGCGGGTCGCCGAGGCCGCCCGGCACCTCAACCGCTACCCCGACCGGGACGCCGTCGAGCTGCGCGAGGGCCTCGCCGGCTACCTCACCCGCACCACCGGCCACGCCGTCACCCGGCAGCAGGTCTGGGCGGCGAACGGCTCCAACGAGGTCCTCCAGCAGCTGCTGCAGACCTTCGGCGGCCCCGGCCGCACCGCGCTCGGCTTCGAGCCCTCGTACTCGATGCACGCGCTGATCTCCCGCGGCACCGGCACCGGCTGGATCTCCGGCCCGCGCAACGAGGACTTCACGATCGACCTCGACGCCGCCCGCGCCGCGATCGCCGAGAGGCGGCCGCACGTGGTGTTCGTCTGCTCGCCGAACAACCCGACCGGCACCGCCGTCGCCGCCGACACCGTCCTCGCCCTGTACGAGGCCGCGCAGGCCGCCCGGCCGAGCCTGGTGGTCGTCGACGAGGCGTACGTCGAGTTCTCGCACCGCGAGTCGCTGCTGCCGCTGATCGAGGGCCGCCCGAACCTGGTGGTCTCCCGCACCATGTCGAAGGCGTTCGGCGCGGCGGGCCTGCGGCTCGGCTACCTCGCCGCCGACCCGGCCGTGGTCGACGCCGTGCAGCTCGTCCGGCTGCCGTACCACCTGTCGGCCGTCACCCAGGCCACCGCGCTGGCCTGCCTGGAGCACACCGACACCCTGCTGGGCTACGTCGCCCAGCTCAAGGCCGAACGGGACCGCCTGGTCGAGGCCCTGCGCGGGCTCGGCCTGGAGGTCACCGACTCCGACGCCAACTTCGTCCAGTTCGGCCGCTTCGCCGACACCCACGCCGTGTGGCAGGCGATCCTCGACCACGGCGTGCTCGTCCGCGACAACGGCGTCCCCGGGTGGCTGCGGGTCACCGCCGGCACCCCCGCCGAGAACGACGCCTTCCTGGACGCCGTCCGACTCGTGATCAAGGAGCTGTAACCCCGAATGTCCCGTATCGGCCGCGTCGAACGCACCACCAAGGAGACTTCGGTCCTCGTCGAGATCGACCTCGACGGCACCGGGAAGACCGAGATCTCGACGGGCGTCGGGTTCTACGACCACATGCTCGACCAGCTCGGCCGCCACGGCCTCTTCGACCTCACGGTCAAGACCGACGGCGACCTGCACATCGACACCCACCACACCATCGAGGACACCGCCCTCGCGCTCGGCGCCGCCTTCAAGCAGGCGCTCGGCGACAAGGTGGGCATCTACCGCTTCGGCAACTGCACCGTCCCGCTGGACGAGTCGCTCGCCCAGGTCACCGTCGACCTCTCCGGCCGCCCGTACCTGGTGCACACCGAGCCGGAGACCATGGCGCCGATGATCGGCACCTACGACACCACCATGACCCGGCACATCCTGGAGTCCTTCGTGGCGCAGGCGCAGATAGCGCTGCACGTCCACGTGCCGTACGGGCGCAACGCCCACCACATCGTCGAGTGCCAGTTCAAGGCGCTCGCCCGCGCGCTGCGCTACGCCTCCGAGCGCGACCCGCGCGCGGCCGGAATCCTCCCCTCGACCAAGGGCGCACTGTGAGCAAGTCCGCGATCGCACTGATCTTCGTCGGCCTCTTCCTGACCGGCGGCGTGATCTCGTTCTGGAAGCAGAAGCTGCCCAAGGGCGTCGTCGCGGTGCTCGCGATCGGCGCCGTCCTGTGCCTGGCCGCCGGCGCCATGCGCCTGTAGCCGGCCTCGAGAGACTGGATCCCCACCCCCATGGCCAAGAACGTCGTCGTCCTCGACTACGGCTCCGGCAACCTCCGCTCCGCCCAGCGCGCCGTCGAGCGCACCGGCGCGAACGTCACCGTCACCTCGGACTTCCAGACCGCCCTGGACGCCGACGGGCTGCTCGTCCCCGGCGTCGGTGCCTTCGAGGCCTGCATGCGCGGCCTCAAGGCCGTCCGCGGCGAGCAGGTCATCGGCCGCCGCCTGGCCGGCGGCCGCCCCGTCCTCGGCATCTGCGTCGGCATGCAGATCCTGTTCGCCCGCGGCGTCGAGCACGGCGTCGAGACGGAGGGCTGCGACGAGTGGCCCGGCACCGTCGAACCGCTGGACGCCCCGATCGTCCCGCACATGGGCTGGAACACCGTCGACGCCCCGGAGGGCAGCCGGATGTTCGCCGGCCTCGACGACGACACCCGCTTCTACTTCGTCCACTCCTACGGCGTCCGCCGGTGGGAACTGGAGGTCCACAGCGCCCGGCTGCACGCCCCGCTGGTCACCTGGGCCACCCACGGCCACCCCTTCGTCGCCGCCGTGGAGAACGGCCCGCTCTGGGCCACCCAGTTCCACCCCGAGAAGTCCGGCGACGCCGGCGCCGCCCTGCTGACCAACTGGGTCTCCACCCTCTGAAGCCGAAGGTCGAACACATGAGCCGCCTCGAACTGCTCCCCGCCGTCGACGTCCGCGACGGCCAGGCCGTCCGCCTGGTCAAGGGCGCCTCCGGCACCGAGACCTCCTTCGGCGAGCCCCTCGCCGCCGCCCTGGCCTGGCAGAACGCCGGCGCCGAGTGGCTGCACCTGGTCGACCTCGACGCCGCCTTCGGCACCGGTAGCAACCGCGCCCTGCTCGCCGAGGTCACCGGCCGCCTCGACATCAAGGTCGAGCTGTCCGGCGGCATCCGCGACGACGAGTCGCTCGCCGCCGCCCTCGCCACCGGCTGCACCCGGGTCAACCTCGGCACCGCCGCCCTGGAGGCCCCCGAGTGGGTCGCCAAGGTCATCGCCGAGCACGGCGACAAGATCGCCGTCGGCCTGGACGTCGTCGGCACCACCCTGCGCGGCCGCGGCTGGACCCGCGACGGCGGCGACCTCTACGAGGTCCTCGCCCGCCTCGACTCCGAGGGCTGCGCCCGCTACGTCGTCACCGACGTCAACCGCGACGGCACCCTCACCGGCCCCAACCTGGAGCTGCTGCGCAACGTCTGCGCCGCCACCGACAAGCCCGTGGTCGCCTCCGGCGGCGTCTCCTCGCTGGACGACCTGCGCGCCATCGCCACCCTCACCGGCGAGGGTGTCGAGGGCGCGATTGTGGGCAAGGCCCTCTACGAGCAGAAGTTCACCCTCGAAGAGGCCCTGGAGGCGGTGTCCCGATGACCGAGGTCCCGGCCGCGAAACGCCCGCAGCGTGTGTCCGGATTCTCCCCCTGGGAGGACCAGTTCGGCTACTCCCGGGCGGTCGCGGTCGGGGACACCGTCCTCGTGGCCGGCACCACCGCGTTCGAGGGCGGAATGGTCCAGCACGAGGGCGACCCGTACACCCAGACCCTCGCGGCGTTCGAGGTCGCCTTCAAGGCCCTCGCGGAGTTCGGACTCTCCGCGGACGACGTCGTCCGCACCCGGATGTTCATCACCCACATCCGGGACTGCGACGAGGTCGGCCGGGCGCACAAGAAGCTCTTCGACGCGATCCGCCCGGTGGCGACCATGGTCGTCGTCCAGGGCCTGATCGACTCCCGGATGATGGTCGAGGTCGAGGTCGAGGCCCACCGTCCCGGACTCGCAACCTCCTTGGAAGGCAAGCAGTGAGCCTCGCAGTACGTGTCATCCCCTGCCTGGACGTCGACGCCGGGCGGGTCGTCAAGGGCGTCAACTTCCAGAACCTGCGCGACGCCGGCGACCCGGTGGAACTCGCCAAGGCCTACGACGCCCAGGGCGCCGACGAGTTGACCTTCCTGGACATCACCGCCTCCTCCGGCGACCGGGAGACCACCTACGACGTGGTGCGCCGCACCGCCGAGCAGGTCTTCATCCCGCTCACCGTCGGCGGCGGCGTCCGCACCGCCGACGACGTCGACAAGCTGCTGCGGGCCGGCGCGGACAAGGTCGGCGTCAACACCGCCGCCATCGCCCGCCCCGAGCTGATCCGCGAGATCGCCGAGCGCTTCGGCCGCCAGGTGCTCGTCCTCTCGGTGGACGCCCGGCGCGCCCCCGAAGGCACCGTGACGCCCTCCGGGTTCGAGGTCACCACCCACGGCGGCCGCCGCGGCACCGGCCTCGACGCCGTCGAATGGGCCGTCCGCGCCGCCGAGTTGGGTGCCGGCGAGATCCTGCTCAACTCGATGGACGCCGACGGCACCAAGGACGGCTACGACCTGGAGATGATCCGCGCCGTCCGCAAGAACGTGGCCGTCCCGGTGATCGCCTCCGGCGGGGCCGGCAAGCTCGCCGACTTCGCCCCGGCCGTCGACGCCGGCGCCGACGCGGTGCTCGCCGCCTCCGTCTTCCACTTCGGTGACCTGACCATCGGCCAGGTCAAGGACGCCCTGAGGGAGTCCGGCCACCCCGTCCGCTGAACCCCTCCTCCGGGGCCGGACGCGCCGCCGTCGGCGCGCCCGGCCCCGGAGGACGTGGGCCCGGTGCTACGGCATCTCGCTCTTGATGACGGCGAAGACCGCGCCGTGCGGGTCCGTCGCCCAGCCCAGCCGGCCGACGCCCGGCACGTCCATGCCCGGCATCACCACCCGGCCGCCCGCGTGCTCCGCCCGGGCCAGCACCGCGTCCACCTCGGTGACCTCGAAGTAGGGCACCCAGCGCACCGGCTCGTCGGGGCTCTGCAGCGGTGCGACACCGCCGAACGACGTCTCCCGCGCGGTGCCGCCCTCCGCCGTGGAGCACACCGTGTACGCCGTCCCCGGCATCTCCACCGTCTCCGTGCGCCAGCCGAACAGCGCCTGGTAGAACGCCGTCGCCGCGGCCGGGTCCGCGGTGTGCAGCTCGGCCCAGCAGAAGGTGACGGCGTCCAGGCCCTGCGTCTCGCCCGGCTGCCAGATCGCGAACTGCACGCCCGCCGGGTCGGACAGCTGCGCCATCCGCCCGTCGGACATCACGTCGAACGGCTCGGCGCGGACGGTGCCGCCGTGCTGCTCGGCCGCCTTCGCCGTGGCGTCCGCGTCCGGCGTGCGGAAGTACAGCGTCCACGCCGGGGACGAACCCTCCTCCGTCAGCGGGCCGACGGCCGCGACCGTCCTGCCCGCCTGCTGGAAGAAGCCGTAGCCGCCGGCCTCCTCGCCCAGCGACCGGAACGTCCAGCCGAAGACCGTGCCGTAGAACGCGGCGGTCGCGGGGATGTCCGGGCTCCCGAGGTCGAGCCAACAGGGAGAGCCCGTCCGGAACTCCGTGGTGAGCATCGTGGTGCGCCCCTTCGAGGGTCGTGGCCGGGCCGCTCCGCCGGGCGCGGAGACGCTTCGCCGCGGTCACCGGCCAGTGTGACCGGCGCCACTGACAATCGCGCGACGCTCACCGAACCGGCCGCGACGCCGCAGGTCAGCGCGGCCCCGGTAGCGGAAGCACGCGTCGCAGTGCGGCCACCGCGGTCTCCGCCCCGCGCACCGACAGCGAGGTGCGCGCCCCGCGCCCGAACGCGAAGAGCACCAGCTCGCCCGGCTCGCCGGTCAGGTGCACCGTCGGCCCCGTCCGGTGCGCCACCGTGCAGCTCCGCCCGTCCGGCCGCTCCAGCACCAGCCGCACCGGGGTCCTGCGCCCCGCCTCCAGCCGGGCCAGCATCGGCAGCCGCTGCCACAGCGCGTCCGCCAGCGGCGCCGCGACCTCCTCCCGCCGCCAGCCCTCGCCCGCCCGCCGGACGTCCTCCGCGTGCACGAAGTACTCGACCACGTTGGCCGCCTCGTCCGCGCCCGGCAACGCGAACGGCGACAGCGCCGGCGGGCCGGACCGGAACAGGGCGACCAGTTCCTCGTACGGGCGCCGGGCGTAGCCGCGCTGCACCCGCTCCGTCCACCCCGCCAGCGGGCCGATCCTGATCCCCGCCGCCGCGTCCGGCCGCCGCTCCCGGAGCACCAGGTGCGCCGCCAGGTCCGCGGTCGTCCACCCCGCACAGAGCGTCGGCGCCTGCGGCCCGGCCGCCGCCAGCAGGTCCGCCAGCCGCTCCCGTTCCCCCCGCGCATGCTTCGTCATGCCCACCACCCTAGGCGGCGGCCCCGGCGCGCCTTGCCCGCGGGGCGGACCCGGAGGATCGTAAGAGATCCGAGGGTGCGGCGGTCGGCGGACGATCATGGCCAAGGGGCGGAGCCACCCGGAGGTGCATCATGACGTTCGTCCAGCTCATCGAGTGCAGGACCGACAAGGTCGACGACCTGAACCGGCTGATGGACAGCTGGATCGAGCAGACCCGCGGCCGCCGCACGGCCACCCACTCCATGGTCGGCGCCGACCGCTCGGACGCCCGGCACGTCGTCGAGATCGTCGAGTTCCCCTCCTACGAGGAGGCGATGCAGAACTCGAAGCTCCCCGAGACCGACCGGATCTTCCACGAGATGGTCGCGCTCTGCGACGAGCCGCCCACCTTCACCGACCTCGACATCGTCCGCGACGACCAGCTCAACAAGGCCGCCGTCCGACAGCTGATGCAGCGAATGCCCGCCGGCGACCTCAGCGTCATCGACGAACTCCTCACCGAGGACTACCACGACCACGACATCGCCGACGAGACGGACGCGATGGGGCGGGAGGCCATCCGGGCGAAGTGCGCCGGCTACCTGGAGGCCTTCGACATGAACTTCACCATCGACGGTCAGATGGCAGACGGCGACCGGGTCGCCACCATGTGGAGCTTCAGCGGCATGCACAAGGGCGACTTCATGGGCCTGCCCGCCACCCACAAGCGGGTCGAGATGACGGGCATGACCGTCTTCCGCTTCCGCGAGGGGATGATCTGCGAGGGCTGGTGGAACTGGGACAACATGGCCATGATGCGCCAGCTCGGCCTCCTCCGGATGTGAGGCCGGCTGCCCGGGAGGAAGCACCCCCCGAGGGGCACCCCCAGGGGGCAGCACCCACACGCGCCCCTGGTGTCGCCGCTCCCCGTCAGTGCAGACGGCCCGTCAACTTGGGGCCGTGCTGGCGGTTGCTGATCGTCATCGTGCAGGTCGCGTCCCGCATGCCCTGCTTGTAGTACTGCAGGTACGGCCCCAGCGGGAAGCCGTAGTACGGCCCGCCGCCGCCCTGCCGCTGCTGCCGCTCGGCGAGCGGCGCCGCGCACAGCTCCCGCATCGCCCGCCCGATCTGCACGTCGCTGGTGAGCCCTTCGGGGAGCAGCACGTCGGCGATCGCCTCGCCGTCGTGCTGCTGCTCGCAGGGCCGCTCCTCGGCGCGCGTGATCACCTCGCTGAGCTGCGGGTGGTCGAAGCACGTCCCGGGGGTGAACCACGGGTACGGCAGGTTCTTCACGGGGCTCGGCGACGGGCCGGGCGGGGCGCTGCTCGGGGCCGGCGGGGGAGGGGCCACCCGGTGGCCGCCGTCCGGCCACAGCACGACGGCCAGCACGACCGCCAGCACCACTGCGGCGGCCACCGCCACGGCCGCCCGCCCGCGCCCCTGCTCCACCCCGACCCCCCTCGGCTCTCCGCCCATTCTGGCCCGCCGCCGGGCCGGCCGTCAGCGGATCACCGCTACTCGCCGCTGTGGTCCTCCATCGCCGCGAGGTACCGCTCCACGGTCTCGACCTTGGCGGTCAGCCCGCCGCTCACCCCGACCCGGTCGTCGATCTTGATCACGGTGCTGACCCGGTTGCTGTAGGCCTTCACCGCCTCGATCGCCGCCCGCACCACCGGCATCACCTCGTCCCACCCGCCCTCGACGCTGGTGAACATCGCGTCCGTCCGGTTGGGCAGCCCGCTGTCGCGGACCACCTTCACGGCCGCGGCCACCGCTTCGCCGACGTCCTCGCCCACGCCCAGCGGCGTGACGGAGAAGGCCACGATCATCCCGTCCTCGGTTCCCGGCCCGTGTCGGGCCCGTCGTCTGCTGCTCCGGCATCGGTCGCGGCCGGCCCGGCGGCGATGGGTACGCTGGGGGCGGCACGACCCGTACAAGGGGTCAACTTCTCATGCGAGTCGGAATCATCGGGCACGAACGCCTCTCGGACCTGACCGAGATGCTCGTCCGGGGCGAACTCTGGCAACTCGTCACCGCGCACGGCGCCTACGACCTGGTCGGCGTCGGCCGGCTGCGGCCCGGGCCGGACACCTGGTTCGCGCAGTCCGTCCTCGACCACGGCGGACGGATCGAGGTGGTGCTGTCCGCGGCGGAGGCCAGGGCGGGCGCCTTCACCGGGGCGGGCTGCCGCGACACCCGCCGCCGGCTGCTGAACGCGGCGAACGCCGTGCACCGGCTGGCCCCGGCCGAGTCCGGCGGGCCCGGCGAGGAGACCGGCCACGCCCTGGTCGGCATGGTGGACGAGCTGATCGCGGTCTGGGACGGCCACCCCGGCAGCGAGCCGGCCCGGGTGGTCGCGCAGGCCCGCCGGGCGGGCCTGGACGTCCGGGTGGTCTGGCCGGACGGCTGCGAGAGCCCCGGCACCGGCTGACCGCCCGCGGGCCGGCGCCCCGGAGGGACCGCCGGGCGACCACTCCTGACCACTCCCCGAACACCGATCACCGCGCCGGGCGGGAGCTGCGAGAATGGTCCGCATGTCCACCACTCCCGCAGCCCCCGGCAGCACCGCCCTGGACGCCGCCGTCGCCGCCCGGCTCAAGCGCACCGCCGACGGCCTGCTCCCCGCCATCGCGCAGCAGTACGACACCGGCGAGGTACTGATGCTGGGTTGGATGGACGACGAGGCGCTGCACCGCACCCTGACGACCGGCCGCTGCACCTACTGGAGCCGCAGCCGCAGCGAGTACTGGGTGAAGGGCGACACCTCCGGCCACGTCCAGCGGGTGGTCTCCGTCGCGCTGGACTGCGACGGCGACACCCTGCTGGTGAAGGTCGACCAGACCGGCGCGGCCTGCCACACGGGCGACCGCACCTGCTTCGACGCCGACGTCCTGCCCGTCGCCTAGCCCTTCCCGGCCCCGGGCGTTCCCGGCGCCCGCACGACCAGTCAGCAGCCCGCCCCTCCTCCTCCGAACGGTGCCCGCTCCCATGGATCTCGAGGTCTTCCGCAAGCTCGCCGCCGACACCCGGGTCATCCCCGTCACCCGCAGGCTCCTCGCGGACGGCCTCACCCCGATCGGGCTGTACCGCAGCCTCGCCGGCGAGCGGCCCGGCACCTTCCTGCTGGAGTCCGCCGAGCAGGGCCGGAGCTGGTCCCGGTACTCCTTCGTCGGCGTCCGCAGCGCCGCCACCCTCACCGCCGGCCCGGACGGCAACGCCCGCTGGCACGGCACCCCGCCGGTCGGCATCCCCACCGCCGGCGACCCGCTGGAGGTGCTGCGCGCCGCCCTCGCCGCCCTGCACACCCCGCGACACACCGACGACGGCCTGCCGCCGCTCACCGGCGGCATGGTCGGCTACCTGGGCTACGACGTCGTCCGCCGGCTGGAGAAGCTGCCGAACCTCACCCCGGACGACCTGGAGCTCCCCGAGCTCACCCTGCTGCTCGCCACCGACCTCGCCGTCCTCGACCACGTCGACGGCACCGTGCTGCTGATCGCGAACGCGGTCAACCACAACGACCTGGCGAGCGGCGTGGACGAGGCGTACGCCGACGCGGTCGCCCGCCTCGACGCCATGGAGGCCGACCTGCTGAAGCCGGTCGACCCGGGCCTGGCCACCTTCACCCCGACCGCCGCCGAGGCGCACTCGCCGTTCGGCGGCGCGCCGTACCGGGCGGCCGTCGAGACGATCAAGGAGCGGATCCGGGCCGGCGAGGCCTTCCAGGTGGTGCCCTCGCAGCGCTTCGAGGCGCCCTGCCCGGCCTCCGCGCTCGACGTGTACCGGGTGCTGCGCACCACCAACCCCAGCCCCTACATGTACCTCTTCCGCTTCCCCGGGCCGGACGGCACCGCCGAGGGAGGCTTCGACGTGGTCGGCTCCAGCCCGGAGGCACTGGTCAAGGTCAGCGGCGGCGAGGCGATGGTGCACCCGATCGCCGGCACCCGGCACCGCGGCGCCACCCCGCACGAGGACGCCGAGCTCGCCGCCGAGCTGCTCGCCGACCCCAAGGAGCGCGCCGAACACCTGATGCTGGTCGACCTCGGCCGCAACGACCTCGGCCGGGTCTGCGAGCCGGGCAGCGTCGAGGTCGTCGACTTCATGTCGGTCGAGCGCTACAGCCACGTCATGCACATCGTCTCCACCGTCACCGGCCGGGTCGCCGAGGGGCGGACGGCCTTCGACGTGCTCACCGCCTGCTTCCCCGCCGGCACCCTCTCCGGCGCCCCCAAGCCGCGCGCCATGCAGATCATCGAGGAGCTGGAGCCCACCCGCCGCGGTCTGTACGGCGGCTGCGTCGGCTACCTGGACTTCGCCGGCGACTCGGACACCGCGATCGCGATCCGCACCGCCGTGCTCCGCGACGGCACCGCCTACGTGCAGGCCGGCGCCGGCGTGGTCGCGGACTCCGACCCGCACTCCGAGGACACCGAGTGCCGCAACAAGGCGGCCGCCGTGCTGCGCGCCGTGGCCACCGCCAACACCCTGCGACCGCCGGTATCGTGAGGTGGTCGATCCCGCGGAGGGAGGCACCGCCATGACCGCCACCGCCACCGCCATGACCGTGCCCGCCGCGTCCGCGCCGGCCGGGCCGCGGACGGGGGGTCCGTCGTGAGCCCCCGCGGTGCGGCCCGCCGGGCGATCGTCCTCGACACCGCCCGGCAGGTCGAGGACCAGCTGGCGGGCCGCGGCCGCGCCGTCCCCGACGCGGCACTGGACCTCCCCGCCGCCCGCCCCGGCCGCGCCCCCGACCTGGTGGTGGTCGCCGACGGCGCGCGGCCCGACGGCCGCGGCCACTGGGCCTGGCCGGACCTCGAAGCGGTGCTGGAGGTCGTCCCGGCGGCGGGCCCGCACGGCGGCCTCGTCGAACGGCTGCGCCGGTACGCCGGGCACGGCGTCCCGGTGTACGTGGTGGTCGACCCGGCCGAGGGCGTCTGCACCGTGCACTCCGACCCGCAGGCCGCCGGCGCCTACCACCTGGCCGAGCGGGTGCCGTTCGGCGAGGACCTGCCCGTGCAGCTGCCCGGGCGGACACTGGTCGTCGCCACCGGCGGCTTCCCCCGCGAACCCGCGTAGGGCGTGCCCCCATGGCGCACCCGTAGGGGCGCGGGGAACTGCGCGATCCGGATGCGGGCCACCGTCCGGATCACGGCTTCCCGAGAACTGTCGTGACACCCGCCCCGGACTGCGCAGTCCCCCCGGCCTTCGGTCGGGAGGTACCCCGCGCCCCTTGTGGCGCAGGTGAGCCCCCGTACCGGGACCCGGGCGTCCGGCCCGTGCGGGCCGTCGGCGACACTGGTCGGGTGAGTTCTCCCGCACCGAAGACCGACCGCCGCTCGCTCGTCCTGATGCTGCTGCTGACCGCGGTCGGCGCCCTGCTCGTCCTGACCTCCGTCGGCCGGACCTGGGCCGAGGGCGTGGTCGCCGGGACGGCGGGCGGCCGGCTCGCGGTCAGCGCCACCGGCTCCCGGCTGACCGGTCTGCCCACCGGGCTCGCCCTGACCGGGCTGGCCGCGGCCGTCGCGGTCTTCGCCGTGCGCGGCGCCGCCCGGACGGCGGTCGGCGTGCTCGCCGTGCTGGCCGGTCTCGGCGTGGTCGCCGGTGCGGTGATCGGCGTCACCGACACCGCCGGGCTGGACGCCGAGGCCGCCGGGCGCCTCGCGCTGGCCGGCGCCCGGGCCGAGCAGATCAGCCGGACCCCCTGGCCCTGGGTGGCCGCCGCAGGCGGTGTGCTGCTGGCCGTCGCCGGGCTGCTGACCGTCCGCTCCGGCCGCGGCTGGCCGGCGATGGGCGCCCGCTACGAGGCCCCGACCGCGAAGGCGGCCGCCAGGCCGCGGCCCACCGACCGGTCCGCGGAGCTGTGGAAGGCCCTCGACCGTGGCGAAGATCCCACCGACTGACCCGGGGCCCGCCTTGGGGACGGGCGTGAGGGCCCGGCACAATGGAAGGGTCAACCCGTCGAGCGCCCCGAGGTGCCCGGCCGGGATCCGGAGAACAAGGAGCACCAGCAGATGTCGGCAGCAGCGCACGGCCACACTCCCGCCGCCTGGACCGGCGTGACCATCGCTTTCATCGGTTTCACGGTCAGCGGCGTCGCCATGATCATCCCCAACGTGCTGCTCGTCGTGGTCGGCCTGGTGATCGTGGTGGCCGCCGGCGTGGTCGGCAAGGCGATGTCGATGGCCGGCATGGGCAAGCAGCCCAGCACCAACTTCGCCCCCGCCGCCGCCCCGGCCGCCGAGGAGCGCACCCCCGTCAGCGCCGCCTGACACCTGCGCCACACCTGCGCCGCAGCGCCGCGCCCCCGGTCACCCGTCGTGACCGGGGGCGCGCGCACGTCCGGCACGCCACGGTCACCGCGCGGCCCTGCGCCGTACGCGGCGGCCGGGGGAGGAGAATCGGCGGCGTGAACGCTCCCGTCCTCCCCGTGCCGCTCGGCCGCCGGCTGTCCCGCCCGCTGGCTGCGCTGGTGGCCGTCGGGCTGCCCACCGCGTACGTCGCCGCCGTCGACCCCAATGCGCCGGGCCACTACCCGACCTGCCCGGTGCTGCAGGCCACCGGCTGGTTCTGCCCGGGCTGCGGCGGCCTGCGCTGCGTGCACGCGCTGACCCACGGCGACCTGAACGCGGCCGGCCACGACAACCTGCTGGTCATGGTGCTGGCCGTGGCCGCCGCGGTGTTCTGGCTCCGCTGGCTGTGGTCCGCCGTCACCGGCGGCGCACCGCCGAGGTTCGTCGTCACCCTTCCGCAGACGGTGCTGCTGGCCGTGGCACTGGTGGTCTTCACCGTGCTGCGCAACCTGCCCGCCGGCGCCGGCCTGGCACCGCCACTGGTCTGACCCGGCCGTCCCGTGGTGTCGGCGCCGTCCGGCCCGCCCGCCGTCAGGGGCCGCCCGCCCGCCGCCGTGCGGTCCGCTCCGCGAGACGCGCGCCGGGCGGATGCGCCCTGTGCCCCCGGCGCCCGATACCATCGAAGGGCCAACGGGGGCGCGTCTGCACACCATCCTCACCGGTTCGTGCGAAACGCCCCCGAGGTTTTGACCGCACAGCCAGGCCGGGCGGGTCCGGAGTCCTCCGCACCTCCCGGCACCCAGCCATAAGACGACATGGGGGCGCTCGCGTGAGTGTGCTCGACGAGATCATCGACGGGGTCCGTGAGGACCTCGCCGAGCGACAGGCCCAGGTGTCCCTGGACGAGCTCAAGGAGCTCGCCGCCAAGGCGCCGGTGGCCAAGGACGGCGTGGCCGCGCTGCGCGGCGACGGCGTCCGGGTGATCTGCGAGGTCAAGCGCTCCAGCCCCTCCAAGGGCGCACTGGCGGCCATCGCCGATCCCGCCGCCCTGGCGCTGGACTACGCGGCCGGCGGCGCGGCCGCGATCAGCGTGCTGACCGAGCAGCGCCGCTTCGGCGGCTCCCTCGCGGACCTCGACGCGGTCCGTGCCGCGGTCGACACCCCGGTGCTCCGCAAGGACTTCATCGTCACCGCGTACCAGCTGTGGGAGGCCCGCGCGCACGGCGCCGACCTCGCGCTGCTGATCGTCGCGGCCCTGGACCAGCCGGCCCTGGTCTCGCTCGTCGAGCGGGCCGAGTCGATCGGGCTCACCCCGCTGGTCGAGGTGCACGACGAGGAGGAGATCGCCCGTGCGGTGGACGCCGGCGCGAAGATCATCGGTGTGAACGCCCGCAACCTCAAGACCCTCGAGGTGGACCGCAACACCTTCGGCAACGTGGTCGACGCGATCCCGGCCGGGATCGTCAAGGTCGCCGAGTCCGGTGTCCGCGGCCCGCTCGACGTCATCCAGTACGCCAACCTCGGTGCCGACGCGGTGCTGGTCGGCGAGTCCCTGGTGACCGGCGGGGACCCGAAGGCCGCGGTGGCCGACCTGGTCGCCGCCGGCGCCCACCCGGCCCTCCGCCACAAGGGCTGACCGCTGCCGTGAAACTCGCCTCCCGCCTCGCCCCCGGCTGCCGCCCGCGCGGCTGCCGCGCGCCCGCACGCCGGGTGCTGGGGCGGCGGGTGCGCTACGTGATCGGCTGCGAGCCCGGCCAGGTGCCGGGCCGTCGATGGCGCAGGACGCACGGCCGCTGAGCGGCCGTCCCTCCTGTCATCCCATCGACCCAGAAGGACGCTTCACCATGTCCGAGAAGGACTACCTGCCGGGCGCCCACGTCCCGGACGCGCGCGGCTACTTCGGCGCCTACGGCGGCCGTTTCATCCCGGAGGCGCTGGTCGCCGCCGTCGAGCAGGTCGCCGAGGAGTACGAGAAGGCCAAGACCGACCCGGCCTTCGCCGCCGAGCTCGACGCGTTGCTCAAGGACTACACCGGCCGGCCCAGCCCGCTCACCGACGTCCGGCGGTTCTCCGCCGAGGCCGGCGGCGCGCGCATCCTGCTCAAGCGCGAGGACCTGAACCACACCGGCTCGCACAAGATCAACAACGTGCTGGGCCAGGCCCTGCTCACCCGGCGGATGGGCAAGACCCGGATCATCGCCGAGACCGGCGCCGGCCAGCACGGCGTGGCCACCGCCACCGCCTGCGCGCTGTTCGGCTTCGACTGCACCATCTACATGGGCGAGGTCGACACGCAGCGCCAGGCGCTGAACGTCGCCCGGATGCGGATGCTCGGCGCCGAGGTCGTCGCCGTGAAGTCCGGCAGCCGCACCCTCAAGGACGCCATCAACGAGGCGTTCCGCGACTGGGTCGCCAACGTCGACTCCACCCACTACCTGTTCGGCACCGTCGCCGGCCCGCACCCCTTCCCGATGATGGTCCGCGACTTCCACCGGGTGATCGGCGTCGAGGCCCGCGAGCAGGTCCTGGAGCGCACCGGCCGGCTGCCCGACGCGGTCGTCGCCTGCGTCGGCGGCGGCTCCAACGCGATGGGCATCTTCCACGAGTTCATCCCGGACTCCGGCGTCCGCCTGATCGGCTGCGAGGCGGCCGGCGAGGGCGCCGACACCCCGCGCCACGCCGCCACCCTCACCAAGGGCGACCCCGGCGTGCTGCACGGCTCGCGCACCTACGTCCTGCAGGACGAGGACGGCCAGACCATCGAGTCGCACTCCATCTCGGCCGGCCTGGACTACCCCGGCGTCGGGCCCGAGCACGCCTGGCTCAAGGACACCGGCCGCGCCGAGTACCGCCCGGTCACCGACGACGCCGCCATGCAGGCGCTGCGCCTGCTGTCCCGCACCGAGGGCATCATCCCGGCCATCGAGAGCGCCCACGCGCTGGCCGGCGCCCTGGAGCTCGGCCGCGAGCTCGGCCCGGAGGCGACGATCCTCGTCAGCCTCTCCGGCCGCGGCGACAAGGACATGCACACCGCAGCCGAGTACTTCGGCCTCTACGACCAGGCGACCACCGAGAGCGGCGAGGGCAACTGACCATGGCATCCAAGCTCAGCAGCGTCCTGGCCGCGGCCAAGGCGGAGAACCGCGCCGCCCTGATCGGCTACCTGCCGGCCGGCTTCCCGACCGTCGACGGCGGCATCGCCGCGGTCAACGCCCTGATCGAGGGCGGCTGCGACGTCGTCGAGATCGGCCTGCCGCACTCCGACCCGGTGCTGGACGGCCCGACCATCCAGACCGCCGACGACATCGCGCTGCGCGGCGGCGTCCGGATCAAGGACGTGCTGCACACCGTCGCCGAGGTCGCCGCCGCGCACCCCGAGGCCGCGGTGCTGGTCATGACCTACTGGAACCCGGTCGACCGCTACGGCGTCGCCCGGTTCGCCGCCGACCTGGCGGCGGCCGGCGGAGCGGGCTGCATCCTGCCCGACCTGCCGGTCGAGGAGTCCGAGGAGTGGCGCAAGGCGGCGGGCGAGCACGGTCTGGACACCGTGTTCGTGGTCGCCCCCAGCAGCAAGGACGCCCGCCTCGCCGAGGTCACCGCGGCCGGCTCCGGCTTCGTCTACGCCGCCGCGGTCATGGGCGTCACCGGCACCCGGGCCCGGGTCGGCAACCTCGCCGAGGACCTGGTCGCCCGCACCCGGGCCACCACCGACCTGCCGGTCTGCGTCGGCCTCGGCGTCTCCACCGCCGACCAGGCCGCCGAGGTCGCGGGCTTCGCCGACGGTGTGATCGTCGGATCGGCCTTCGTCCAGCGCATCCTGGACGCCGACGGCGACACCGCCGCGGCGCTGGACGCCGTGCGGGCGCTCGCCGCCGACCTCGCGGCCGGAGTCCGCCGCCGGTAGCCGCACCGCCCGTACCGTCCGACGGCCCGTCGCCTCGCCCGAGGCGGCGGGCCGCCGGCGTTCCCGGGCGCCTCCCGGAGCGCTCCCGTCGCGCGTTCGGTTCACCCGGACGAGTGGAGAGCTGGCCCTGTGCGCATCGCGCGCGGTTGACCCGCGTTGAGCGGAGGGACGGGTTGACGGTGCCGTCCGCACTCCGTGGTTCGTGCACCCTGCAACCGCCCAGACCGTCGAGAGGCCCGCTCGTGCCGTTCCTGCACCGCGCCGTCCTGATCCGTGCGGCGGCCGCCGCCCTCGCGCTGGGCGCGGCCCTCGCGGTGCAGACCTCGGCGGGGCAGGCGCTGGCCAGGCGCGGTGCCGAACAGGCCGACCGGGACGCCCGGGCCTGTACCGCCGCCGCGGCGGCCCTCGCCGAGCTCGACGGCCCGGCGGCGGGCCACCACGGCCGTCCGCCCGCCGGCCCCGACACGCCGGGCGGCCGCTGCGGCCGGACGGATCGTCAGACCCGTTAGAACAAGCCGGACATCAGCAGCGAAAATCTCACCCTTTCGGCTTAATTCGCTAATGCGGAGGAACCGCACCTCTTCCTCTACGGTTCATCCGTCAGGGGCCGCTCGCCGCGGCCCGCCGCACCGAGTCCGTACAGCGCCGCACCGAGTCCGTGCGGCGCCGCGCGGAGCCGCACATGCCCAGGGGGAGAGCCATGGCCAGTCCGCAGACGATCCGGCCGCACGCCGACGGAGGGCTCCGCCGGCTGCTCTCCGGCCCCGCCGCCGAATGGATCGGCCTGGCCGCCCGGCTCGGGCTCGCCGTGGTCTGGGGCTGGGCCGGGCTCGCCAAGGTCTCCGACCCGGCGGAGGCCGCCCAGGCCGTCCGCGCCTACGAGATCCTGCCCGAGTCCCTGGTCAAACCGGTCGGCTACGGCCTGCCGTTCCTGGAACTCGCGCTCGCCCTGCTGCTGCTGATCGGCCTCGGCACCCGGCTGGTCGCCGCGGTCTCCGCCCTGCTGCTGCTCACCTTCATCGCGGGCATCGCCTCGGCCTGGGCCCGCGGCATCTCCATCGACTGCGGCTGCTTCGGCGGCGGCGGCGCGGTCGACGCGTCCAAGACGGAGTACTTCCGGGAGATCCTCCGCGACACGGGCTTCCTGCTGCTCGCCCTCTGGCTGGTCTTCCGGCCGAGGACGAAGTTCTCCGTCGACTCCTGGCTCGCCGCCTGACACCGACCCCCGCGCCGCCCCCGCCCGGGCGCCCGCACCCCTGCACCCCCGACCCCGCGGACACCCCGCATCCCTTCGACGACCCGGACACGGCCTTGGAAACAGCACCCATGAGCGACAAGAACCGAGAAGGAAAGCGCACAGCCCGCGAGCGCATGCTGCAGCAGCGTGCCGCCGACGAGGCCCGTGGCCGCCGCAAGAAGCAGCTGATCGTCGCCGGCGTCGCGGTCGCGGTGATCGCCGCCGCGGTCGTCACCGGTGTGATCGTGCAGAACGAGCGCTCCACGCCGGAGACGCCGACCGCCGCCCCCACCGGCACCATCGGCGAGAAGAACCTCGTCATCCCCTCCGGCGCCGCCGACGCCCCCTCCGTGCTCACCGTCTACGAGGACCCGCGCTGCCCCGCCTGCGGCAGCTTCGAGCAGGCCTTCGTCCAGACCGTCAACGAGCTGGAGGACGCGGGCAAGCTCGCCGTGAACTACCACATCGTGTCGTTCATCGACCGCTCGCTCGGCGGCAAGGGCTCCAAGTACGGCGCCAACGCCCTCGCCTGCGCGCAGGACGCCGGCAAGTTCCGCGCCTACCACGACGTCCTCTACAAGAACCAGCCGCCGGAGACCGCCGACACCTACGGCGACAAGGCGGCCCTGATCGACCTCGCCCAGCAGGTCCCCGGCCTGGACACCCCGACCTTCCGGGCCTGCGTCAACGACAACAAGTACGGCGACTGGGTCTCCGCCGTCCAGCAGGACTTCGACAAGTCCGGCTTCAAGTCCACGCCGACCCTGACGCTGAACGGCACCCCGATCTACCCGAAGAAGGGCGATGAGCAGATCTCCCCGGAGAACCTCGTGAAGTGGGTCGACGAGGCCAACCAGGGCAAGAAGCTCGGCACCACCGGATCGCCCGCGGCCCAGGCCACGAGCGCCGCGGCCACCCCCTGACCGGCACCCCCGCAGCCCGGCCGCCCGGGCCGCCCCGCGACCGTTCGGAAGCTGTGACCCGCGCCGGTGCCGATCCGGCGGCCGGGACACGGTAGCGTCGACCCTGCCATGGATCTCGCATACATCCCGAGCCCGTCGCGGGGCGTCCTCCACCTGGGGCCGGTCCCGCTGCGCGCCTACGCGTTCTGCATCATCATCGGCGTCGTCGTCGCGGTCTGGCTCGGCAGCAAGCGCTGGGTCGCCCGGGGCGGTGCCAAGCACACCGTCGGCGACATCGCCGTCTGGGCCGTGCCCTTCGGCCTGGTCGGCGGCCGGCTGTACCACGTGATCACCGATCACCAGCTGTACTTCGGCGACGGCAAGAACCCGTGGAACGCCTTCAAGATCTGGGAGGGCGGCCTCGGCATCTGGGGCGCGATCGCGCTCGGCGCGGTCGGCGCGTGGATCGGCTGCCGCCGCCGCGGCGTGCCGCTGCCCGCCTACGCCGACGCCATCGCGCCCGGCATCGCCCTCGCCCAGGCCTTCGGCCGCTGGGGCAACTGGTTCAACCAGGAGCTGTACGGCAAGCCGACCACGCTGCCCTGGGGCCTGGAGATCCACAAGGTGGAGTCGGACGGCACCGTGATCGAGGGCGTCTTCCACCCCACCTTCCTGTACGAGTCGCTCTGGTGCGTCGGCGTGGCCCTGCTGGTGATCTGGGCCGACCGCCGCTTCACCCTCGGCCACGGCCGGGCCTTCGCCCTGTACGTCGCCGCGTACACCGTGGGCCGGTTCTGGATCGAGTACCTGCGCATCGACGAGGCGCACCACATCCTGGGCCTGCGCCTCAACGACTGGACCTCGATCGTGGTCTTCGTGGCCGCCGTGGCCTACCTGGTGGTGTCCGCGCGGCTGCGCCCCGGCCGGGAGGCGCCGGACTCCATCGACCCGGCGGCCCGCGCCGAGGCCGCCGAGGACGGTCCGTCCCGCTCCTCGGACAGCACCCGTGGCGCCGAGCGCACCGCCGCGCCGGCCGACGCCGCCCCGGAGCAGTCGGCCTGATCCCCGCCTGACCTGCCGGAACGCCCGCCCGACGGCCGCCCGCCACCCCGTGTGGAGGGCGGCCGCCGGCATGTTCGGACAGCCTTACTTTGCTGGAAAGTCGCAGGTCAACGGGCTACGTTCGAACCCGTAGAGCCCTGCGGGCAACCCTGCCCAGGCCCACGGCGACGGCGCCGTGCCCGGCTGTGCAGGGGGGACGTCCGACAGGGGGGCCTGACCCATGAGCACCGTGACACACCCGACCGCCACCGAGGAGCCGAAGCCGCGCATCCCGGAGGACGGGCACCACCGCGATGTGAACGGCGGCTGGCTGCGGCCCGCCGTCTTCGGCGCGATGGACGGCCTGGTCTCCAACCTCGCCCTGGTGAGCGGCGTGGTCGGCGGGGACGCCGGCCGCAGCGCCGTCCTCCTCACCGGTCTCGCCGGCCTCGCCGCCGGCGCCTTCTCGATGGCGGCGGGGGAGTACACCTCGGTCGCCTCCCAGCGCGAGCTGGTGGAGGCGGAGATCGAGGCCGAGCGGATCGAGCTGCGCCGCAACCCGCACGGCGAGCTCGCCGAACTCGCCCAGCTGTACGTGGCCAAGGGCGTGGAGCCGGAGCTGGCGCACGAGGTGGCCCGGCAGCTCTCCCGCGACCCCGAGAAGACCCTCGCCGTGCACGCCCGCGAGGAGCTGGGCGTCGACCCCGACGACCTGCCCTCGCCGCTGGTCGCGGCCGCCTCCTCGTTCGGCTGCTTCGCGCTGGGCGCGCTGCTGCCGCTGCTGCCGTACCTGCTGGGCGCGACGGCGCTCTGGCCGGCGCTGATCGCCTCCGCGCTGGGCCTGTTCCTGTGCGGCGCCGTGGTCGCCCGGGTGACCGCGCGCAGCTGGTGGTTCAGCGGCCTGCGGCAGCTGGCGCTGGGCGGCGCGGCCGCCGGGCTGACCTTCCTGCTGGGTCGGCTCATCGGCGGACAGCTCGGCTGACCTCGTGCGATGCCACAGCGCGCCGCATGGATATGCCGAACAGTGCGTGACGTTCCACACATGGGCCGGTGGTCCATGCCTGTTCTACGCTCTCCGCGGCGGCTTCCGGCCCTCGATTCCATCCCGGCGCTCGGTCGTACGGGATGGAATCGCAGGAGCAGTGTCCGCGCGTGCATGGCCAGGGCGTTTCGGCTCTGTTTCACCCGCGCGACCGTTGGGCACACTGGTGGAAACACGCGCACCGTTGCGCGTTGCACCGGGCCGGTCCTACTAACCGGTAACCGCCGCTGACCTGCGGGTTATGTCCGCCATATGGACGCCTTGTTCCACTTCGCAAGATCTCCGGCATCATGTAACCTGCACGAAAATTCGCAGAGGGCCAACGTCGTCCCTTAATGCACCAAGCCCCTCCGGCCCCCCGGCCGGACGGTGTGCTCCCAAGCCACAAGACGACGACGGGAGAGCCGATGCTGTCTGCATCCATGCACTCCGCCAACGAGCCCGCGCAGGCCAGCCGCCCGTACGCGCTCGTTCCGGATGCGCGACCTGCTGCTCAGGGCCTGTACGACCCGCGGAACGAGCACGACGCCTGCGGCGTCGGCTTCGTCGCCACGCTGACCGGCATCGCCGACCACACTGTCGTCGACCAGGCGCTGACCGTCCTGCGCAACCTGGAGCACCGCGGCGCCACCGGCGCCGAGCCGGACTCCGGTGACGGCGCGGGCATCCTGACCCAGGTCCCGGACGCCTTCCTGCGCAGCAAGGTCTCCTTCGAACTGCCGGCCGCCGGCTCCTACGCGGTGGGCATCGCCTTCCTCCCCGACGAGGACGCCGCCGACGCCGCCGCGGTCGCGGCCGTCGAGGCCGTCGCCGCCGAGGAGGGCCTGACCGTCCTCGGCTGGCGCGACGTCCCGGTCACCCCGGACCTGCTCGGCGCCACCGCCCGCTCGGTCATGCCGCGCTTCCGCCAGCTCTTCGTGTCGCACGGCGAGAAGGCCGGCATCGAGCTCGACCGGATCGCCTTCGTCGTCCGCAAGCGCTCCGAGCGCGAGGCCGGCGTCTACTTCCCGTCGCTGTCCGCCCGCACCATCGTCTACAAGGGCATGCTGACCACCGGCCAGCTGGAGCCCTTCTTCCCCGACCTGTCGGACCGGCTCTACGCCTCCGCCGTCGGCCTGGTGCACTCGCGGTTCTCGACCAACACCTTCCCGAGCTGGCCGCTCGCCCACCCGTACCGCTTCGTCGCGCACAACGGCGAGATCAACACGGTCAAGGGCAACCGGAACTGGATGACCGCCCGCGAGTCCCAGCTCGCCACCGACCTCATCCCCGCGAACGCCGACGGCCGCGGCCTGGAGCGGATCTTCCCGATCTGCACCCCGGACCACTCCGACTCGGCCTCCTTCGACGAGGTCCTGGAGCTGCTCCACCTCGGCGGCCGCTCGCTGCCGCACGCGGTGCTGATGATGATCCCGGAGGCGTGGGAGAACCACGCCACCATGGAGCCGGCCCGCCGCGCCTTCTACCAGTACCACTCCAACCTGATGGAGCCCTGGGACGGCCCGGCCTGCGTCACCTTCACCGACGGCACCCAGGTCGGCGCGGTCCTCGACCGCAACGGCCTGCGCCCCGCCCGCTACTGGATCACCGAGGACGGCCTCGTCGTCCTCTCCTCCGAGGTCGGCGTGCTCGACATCGAGCAGGAGCGGGTCGTCAAGAAGGGCCGCCTGCAGCCCGGCAAGATGTTCCTGGTCGACACGGCCGAGGGCCGCATCGTCGAGGACGAGGAGATCAAGTCCGCCCTCGCCGGCGAGCACCCCTACGAGGAGTGGGTCGCCGCCGGGCAGATCCAGCTCGCCAAGCTCCCCGAGCGCGAGCACATCGCCCACACCCACGCCTCGGTGACCCGCCGTCAGCAGACCTTCGGCTACACCGAGGAGGAGCTGCGCGTCATCCTGGCGCCGATGGCCAAGACCGGGGGCGAGGCGCTCGGCTCGATGGGCACCGACTCGCCGATCGCCGCGCTCTCCGAGAAGCCGCGCCTGCTGTTCGACTACTTCGTGCAGCTCTTCGCGCAGGTCACCAACCCGCCGCTGGACGCCATCCGCGAGGAGCTCGTCACCTCGCTGCTGAGCAACCTCGGCCCCGAGGGCAACCTGCTCGACGCGCAGCCCTCGCACTGCCGCTCCGTCGGCATCACCTTCCCGGTGATCGACAACGACGAGCTGGCCAAGCTGATCCACATCAACGCCGACGGCGACCAGCCCGGACTGAAGGCCGTCACGCTGTCCGGCCTGTACAAGGTGTCGACCGGCGGCGCCGGCCTCGCCACCCGCCTGGCCGAGATCGCCGCCGAGGCCGACGCCGCGATCGCCGACGGCGCCCGCATCGTCGTCCTCTCCGACCGCCACTCGGACGCCGAGCACGCGCCGATCCCGTCGCTGCTCCTCACCTCCGCGATCCACCACCACCTGATCCGCACCAAGCAGCGCACCCAGGTGTCACTGATCGTCGAGGCCGGCGACGTCCGCGAGGTGCACCACGTCGCGCTGCTGGTCGGCTACGGCGCCGGCGCGGTCAACCCGTACCTGGCGATGGAGTCCGTCGAGGACCTGGTCGCGCAGGGCGTCTTCATCCAGGGCGTCGAGCCCGAGAAGGCCATCAAGAACCTGATCAAGGCGCTCGGCAAGGGCGTGCTCAAGGTCATGTCGAAGATGGGCATCTCCACCGTGGCCTCGTACCGCGGCGCCCAGGTCTTCGAGGCGATCGGCCTCTCCCAGGAGCTGGTCGACGGCTACTTCGCCGGCACCACCACCAAGCTCGGCGGCATCGGCCTGGACGAGATCGCCAAGGAGACCGCCGCCCGCCACGCCAAGGCGTACCCGGCCTCCGGCATCCCGGCCGCGCACCGCGCGCTGGAGATCGGCGGCGAGTACCAGTGGCGCCGCGAGGGCGAGCCGCACCTGTTCGACCCGGACACGGTCTTCCGCCTGCAGCACTCCACCCGCAACAAGCGGTACGACATCTTCAAGCAGTACACCTCCCGGGTGAACGAGCAGTCCGAGCGCCTGATGACGCTGCGCGGCCTGTTCAAGCTGGACGCCAAGGACCGCACCCCGATCCCGATCGACGAGGTCGAGCCGGTCTCCGAGATCGTCAAGCGCTTCTCCACCGGCGCCATGTCGTACGGCTCCATCTCGCGCGAAGCGCACGAGACCCTCGCCATCGCGATGAACCGCCTCGGCGGCAAGTCCAACACCGGTGAGGGCGGCGAGGACCCGGACCGCCTGTACGACCCGGAGCGCCGCTCCGCGATCAAGCAGGTCGCCTCCGGCCGCTTCGGCGTCACCAGCGAGTACCTGGTCAACGCGGACGACATCCAGATCAAGATGGCCCAGGGCGCCAAGCCCGGCGAGGGCGGCCAGCTGCCCGGCCACAAGGTGTACCCGTGGGTCGCCAGCACCCGGCACTCCACCCCGGGCGTCGGCCTGATCTCCCCGCCGCCGCACCACGACATCTACTCCATCGAGGATCTGGCCCAGCTGATCCACGACCTCAAGAACGCCAACCCCGAGGCCCGCATCCACGTGAAGCTGGTCTCCGAGGTCGGCGTCGGCACCGTCGCCGCGGGCGTCTCCAAGGCGCACGCCGACGTGGTGCTGGTCTCCGGCCACGACGGCGGCACCGGCGCCTCGCCGCTGACCTCGCTCAAGCACGCGGGCGGCCCCTGGGAGCTCGGCCTCGCCGAGACCCAGCAGACCCTGCTGCTGAACGGCCTGCGCGACCGCATCGTCGTGCAGACCGACGGCCAGCTGAAGACCGGCCGCGACGTCGTCATCGCCGCCCTGCTGGGCGCCGAGGAGTTCGGCTTCGCGACCGCCCCGCTGGTGGTCTCCGGCTGCATCATGATGCGCGTCTGCCACCTGGACACCTGCCCGGTCGGCGTCGCCACCCAGAACCCCGTGCTGCGCGACCGCTTCTCCGGCAAGCCGGAGTTCGTGGTGAACTTCTTCGAGTTCATCGCGGAGGAGGTCCGCGAGATCCTCGCCGAGCTGGGCTTCCGCTCGATCGAGGAGGCCGTCGGCCACGCCGAGCACATCGACGCGGCGGACGCGATCGGCCACTGGAAGGCCGCCGGCCTCGACCTGGCGCCGCTGTTCCACGTGCCCGAGCTGCCGGAGGGCGCGGCCCTGCACAACACCACCGGGCAGGACCACTCGCTCGACAAGGCCCTCGACAACCAGCTCATCGAGCTGGCCGAGGACGCCCTGGAGCGCGGCGAGGCCGTCCGGATCCAGCTGCCCATCCGCAACGTCAACCGCACGGTCGGCACCATGCTCGGCCACCGGGTGACCAAGAAGTACCGCGGCGAGGGCCTGCCCGAGGGCACCATCGACGTGACCTTCACCGGCTCCGCCGGCCAGTCGTTCGGCGCCTTCGTGCCGAAGGGCGTGACCCTGCGCCTGGAGGGCGACGCCAACGACTACGTCGGCAAGGGCCTGTCCGGCGGCGTCATCGTCGTCCGCCCGGCCCGCGACGCCGCGGCCATCGGCGCCGACGCGCAGAACCACGTCATCGCCGGCAACACCATCGGGTACGGTGCCACCAGCGGCCGCATCCACCTGCGCGGCAAGGCCGGCGAGCGCTTCGCCGTCCGCAACTCCGGTGCCACCCTGGTCGTCGAGGGCGTGGGCGACCACGGCCTCGAGTACATGACCGGCGGCCGGGTCGTCGTCCTCGGCGAGACCGGGCGCAACCTGGCAGCGGGCATGTCCGGCGGCATCGCGTACGTCCTCGACCTGCGCCCGGCCAACGTCAACGGCGGCATGGTCGGCATCGAGGCCCCCGACGCCAAGGACCGCGACTGGCTGCGCGAGACCGTGCAGCAGCACTACGAGGAGACCGGCTCCACCGTGGCCGCCGAGCTCCTCGCCGACTGGGGCAGCGGCGTCTCCCGCTTCTCCAAGATCATGCCCACCGACTACAAGGCTGTGCTCGCCGCCAAGGATGCCGCTGAGCGCGACGGGCTCTCCGAGTCCGAGACCACTCGCAAGATGATGGAGGCGGCACATGGCTGACCCGAAGGGCTTCCTGACCACCCCGAAGCAGCTGGCCGAGCGCCGTCCCGTGGACGTCCGTCTGCGGGACTGGAACGAGGTCTACGTCGAGCGCAGCCTCCTGCCGATCATCACCAAGCAGGCCGGCCGCTGCATGGACTGCGGCATCCCGTTCTGCCACAACGGCTGCCCGCTCGGGAACCTCATCCCCGAGTGGAACGACCTGGCCTACCGGGACGACTGGACGGGCGCCATCGAGCGCCTGCACGCCACCAACAACTTCCCGGAGTTCACCGGCCGCCTCTGCCCGGCGCCCTGTGAGTCGGCGTGCGTCCTCGGCATCAACCAGGACGCGGTGACCATCAAGAACGTCGAGGTCACCATCATCGACAAGGCCTGGGACCGCGGCGGCGTCACCCCGCAGGTCCCGGAGCGCCTGTCCGGCAAGACCGTGGCCGTCGTCGGCTCCGGCCCGGCCGGCCTGGCCGCCGCCCAGCAGCTCACCCGGGCCGGCCACACCGTGGTCGTGTACGAGCGCGCCGACCGCATCGGCGGTCTGCTGCGCTACGGCATCCCCGAGTTCAAGATGGAGAAGCGGCACATCAACCGCCGCATCGAGCAGATGCGCGCGGAGGGCACCCGCTTCCGCACCGGCGTCCACGTCGGCGAGGACATCACCGGCCAGCAGCTGCGCGAGCGCTTCGACGCGGTCGTCGTCGCGGCCGGCGCCACCACCGCCCGCGACCTGCCCGTCCCGGGCCGGGAGTTGGCCGGCATCCACCAGGCCATGGAGTACCTGCCGCTCGCCAACAAGGTGCAGGAGGGCGACTACGTCGACTCCCCGATCAGCGCCAAGGGCAAGCACGTGGTCGTCATCGGCGGCGGCGACACCGGCGCGGACTGCGTCGGCACCGCCCACCGCCAGGGCGCGGCCTCGGTCACCCAGCTGGAGATCATGCCGCGCCCCGGCGAGGAGCGCCCCGGCCACCAGCCCTGGCCGACCATGCCGATGACCTACAAGGTCACCTCCGCGCACGAGGAGGGCGGCGAGCGGATCTACTCCGTCTCCACCACCCACTTCAGCGGTGACGAGGAGGGCAACGTCCAGCAGCTCCACCTCGTCGAGGTCGAGTTCAAGGACGGCAAGTTCGAGCAGGTGCCCGGCAGCGAGCGCGCCATCCCGGCCCAGCTCGTCACCCTGGCCATGGGCTTCACCGGCACCGACGTCAAGAACGGCCTGGTCGAGCAGCTCGGCGTCGAGCTGGACGCCCGCGGCAACGTCGCCCGTGACGGCAAGTTCGCCACCAACGTCGAGGGCGTGTACGTTTGCGGTGACGCGGGCCGCGGCCAGTCGCTCATCGTCTGGGCGATCGCCGAGGGCCGCTCCGCCGCAGCCGCGGTGGACAAGTACCTCGGCGGCAAGACCCCGCTGCCCGCCCCGATCCGCCCGACGGACCGCCCCCTGGTGGTCTGACACCCCGCACGACCGGAGACAACTCCGGCTGCAGTAACACCGCGACCCGCCAGAGCCGCCGGGACCCTGCGGTTGCAGCGCCTGCCCACTCCCCGACCAGTTGGGGGCAGGCGCTGCCTGCTGTTCCGGCCCGTCCGCCGCCCGTCGTCGGCATGCCGACGGCCCGCACCGGGCGTGCGCTCCACGACTTTCCTGGCAATCGGCTGGGAGCGGCGCGGCGCGCCCTTCCCGCTGTCCGACCCTGGTGGCAGACTGCGCCCGACGGGCAACTGCCCCACCGGACACGGAGGTCGGCGCGATGAGCATGCTCCACACGGGCGGCGGGGTGACCGCGCACCGGCTGCTGCTGGGCTCCCAGCTGCGGCGGCTGCGCGAGGCCCGCGGCGTGACCCGCGAGGAGGCCGGCTACTCGATCCGCGCGTCCGAGTCGAAGATCAGCCGGATGGAGCTCGGCCGGGTCGGCTTCAAGGAGCGCGACGTCGCCGACCTGCTCACCCTCTACGGCCTCGACCGGGGCGAGGAACGCGCCACCCTGCTCGGCCTCGTCGCCGAGGCCAACGCCGTCTCCTGGTGGCACGGTTACGAGGACGTCGTCCCGACCTGGTTCCAGACCTACCTCGGCCTGGAGGAGGCCGCGGCCTCGATCGCCAGCTACGAGATCCAGTTCGTCCCCGGGCTGCTGCAGACCGAGGAGTACGCCCGCGCCGTCGTCCTGCTCGGCCGACACCACGCCACCGCGCAGGAGGTCGACCGCCGGGTCGCTGTCCGGATGCGCCGCCAGCAACTGCTCGCCGGGGGCCGCACCCCCGCCCTGCACGCCGTCATCGACGAGGCCGCCCTGCGCCGCCCCTGCGGCGGACCGGAGGTGATGCGCGGCCAGCTCCGGCACCTCGTCGAGGCCGCCGCCCGCCCCGAGGTCACCCTGCAGGTGGTGCCGCTCGGCACCGACCTGCCCGGTGCCGAGGCCGGCGCGTTCTCCGTCCTCGGCTTCACCGAGTCCGAACTGCCCGACGTCGTCTACCTGGAGCAGTTCACCAGCGCCCTCTACCTGGACCGGCCGACCGAGGTCGCCGAGTACGCCGCGGCGCTGCGCCGGCTCAGCGAGGCCAGCCTCTCGCACGAGCGTTCACTGACCCTCATCCGCTCCGTTCTCCAGGACATCTGATCGTCGGTCAGTAGGATGAGGTTCCGTCAAATCCGGTTGCGAGGGCGGACCTCACCGAAAGGCAGCGGATGTCTCACTTCACGGAACTGTCGCAGCAGTACATCGACGGCCAGTGGCGCCCCGGCAGCGGCTCGTGGGACATCGTCGACATCAACCCCTACGACGGCGAGAAGCTCGCCGCCATCACCGTCGCCACCGCCGACGAGGTCGACCAGGCGTACCGGGCCGCCCAGCGCGCCCAGCGCACCTGGGCCGCCACCAACCCGTACACCCGCCGCCTCGTCTTCGAACGCGCCCTGCGCCTCATCGAGGACCGCGAGCAGGAGATCACCGACACGATCATCGCCGAGCTCGGCGGCACCCGCCTCAAGGCGGCCTTCGAGATCTCCCTCTCCAAGGACATGCTCCGCGAGTGCATGCAGCTCTCGCTGCGCGCCGAGGGCCGCATCCTGCCCTCCCCGGTCGACGGCAAGGAGAACCGGCTCTACCGCCTGCCGGTCGGCGTCGTCGGCGTCATCAGCCCGTTCAACTTCCCGCTGTTCCTCTCCCTCAAGGCCGTCGCCCCCGCCCTCGCCCTCGGCAACGGCGTCGTCCTCAAGCCCCACCAGGACGCCCCGATCACCGGCGGCACCCTGATCGCCAAGCTCTTCGAGGACGCCGGCCTGCCCGCCGGCCTGCTCAACGTCGTCCTCACCGACATCGCCGAGATCGGCGACGCCTTCATCGAGCACCCCGTCCCCAAGGTCATCGCCTTCACCGGCTCCGACGCCGTCGGCCGGCACGTCGCCACCGTCGCCGCCTCCCACTTCAAGCGCACCGTCCTCGAACTCGGCGGCAACAGCGCCCTCGTCGTCCTCGACGACGCCGACCTCGACTACGCCGTCGACGCCGCCGTCTTCAGCCGCTTCGCCCACCAGGGCCAGGTCTGCATGGCCGCCAACCGCGTCCTCGTCGACCGCTCCGTCCTCGACGAGTTCACCGCCAGGTTCGTCGCCAAGATCCGCACCCTCACCGTCGGCGACCCCCAGGACCCGGCCACCGACATCGGCCCGCTCATCAACTCCGCCCAGGCCGACGCCATCACCGCCCAGGTCGACGAGGCCGTCGCCGGCGGCGCCGAGGTCCTGCTCCGCGGCACCACCGTCGGCACCCTGATGGACCCGGTCGTCCTCACCGGCGTCCCGCACGACGCCCCCGTGCTGCGCCGCGAGATCTTCGGCCCGGTCGTCGTCGTGGTGCCCTTCGACGGCGACGACCAGGCCGTCGAGATCGCCAACGACACCCCGTTCGGCCTCAGCGGCGCCGTTCACACCGGCGACATCGAGCGCGGCGTCCGCTTCGCCCAGCGGATCGACACCGGCATGATCCACATCAACGACGGGACCATCGCCGACGAGCCGATCGTCCCCTTCGGCGGCGAGAAGAACTCCGGCGTCGGCCGCCTCAACGGCGACGCCACCGTCGAGGCCTTCACCACCGTCAAGTGGATCTCCATCCAGCACGGTCGCAGCCGCTTCCCGTTCTGACGATCCCGCCCGGCGCGCCACCGGCCGGGGCCCGTTGTCGGCCCCGGCCGGTAGCGTCCGCATTATGACGGACCATCAGCTCGACCTGTCCGACGGCCGCACCCTCCGCTCCTACGACACCGGACCCGCCGACGCCCCGCTCACCGTCGTCTGGCACCACGGCACCCCCAACCTCGGCACACCGCCCGCACCCCTGCTGCCCGCCGCCGCCCGCCTCGGCATCCGCTTCGTCTCCTACGACCGCCCCGGCTACGGCGGCTCCACCCCCCTCCCCGGCCGGGACATCGCCTCCGCGGCCGCCGACACCGCCGCCCTCGCCGACGCCCTCGGCATCGAACGCTTCGCCGTCCTCGGCCACTCCGGCGGCGGGCCGCACGCCCTCGCCTGCGCCGCCCTGCTGCCCGACCGCGTCCTCGCCGCCGCCTCCGTCGCCGGACTCGCCCCGTACGGCGCCGACGGCCTCGACTGGTACGCCGGAATGACCGACTCCGGGGTCGCCTCGCTGCGGGCCGCGGCCGCGGGCCGCGCCGTCAAGGAACGCCACCAGCAGGACCACGGCGCCGACCACGACTGCGAGTTCACCCCCGGTGACCTCGCCGCCCTGCACGGCGTCTGGTCCTGGTTCGACACCGTCGTCGGCCCCGCCGTCGCCGCCGGCCCCGCCGCACTGATCGACGACGACCTCGCCTACACCGCCCCCTGGGGCTTCGACCCCGGGCGGATCCGCACACCCGTCCTGCTGGTGCACGGCGAACGCGACCGCATCGTCCCCGCCGCCCACAGCCGCTGGCTCGCCGACCGCATCCCCACCGCCGACCTGCGGACCCGCCCCGACGACGGCCACGTCTCCGTCCTCACCACCGCCGAAGACACCCTCACCCGACTGGCCGCCCGGGCCACCCGCTGAGGGCTGCCCCCGAGCGGCCGTCCCTGAGCGGTCACCCCGGGTGGTTGCCCGCCGTGAGGAGGAATTCGTCCAGTTCGGTGCCGTACCAGCGGGTGGTGCGGCCCCCGGGGGTCATGCCGAGGCGGCGGCAGACCGCCGCCGAGGGGGCGTTGCCCGGGCGGACGACCGCCCGGATCTCCGGCAGGCCGTCCGCGAAGCCCTTCGCCACCGCGGCCCGCGCGGCCTCGGTGGCGAAGCCGTTCCCCCAGGAGTCCGGGTGGAAGTGCCACCCCACCTCCACCTCGCCGTCCCCGTCGGGGAGCGGCACCAGCAGCACCGAGCCCGCCACCATTCCGGTGTCGGCCCGTTCGACCGCCCACACACCGAACCGCGGGTCCGCCGACCGTCCCCGGAAACGTTCGACCAGCGCCAGCGCCTCCGCCTCGTCGGCGAGCACCCGCGGCTGCGCCCCCAGCCACCGGGCGACCTCCCACCGCCCGTACAGGTCCAGGGCACGCGCCGCGTCCCCGGCCTCCCACAGCCGCAGCACCAGCCGCTCGGTACGCCACACGAGGAGCCACCGCCCCTTCTCGCAGAGGATCCGATCCTGCCCCCGCCGGGCCCGCCGCTGCCAGGACCCGGGAACGGCCCGCTACCGGCCGCCGTCCGGACCGCGTGCCGGACCGCCGTCCACGGCCCCCGTCGGCACCTGCGGCGCGCCCGTGGCCAGGTCCAGGACCACCCTGCCGTCCAGCGGACCCGCCAGCCGGAACCGCTCCGGCGAGACGTGCAGCGCCGCGTCGCACGCCGTCCCGGGCCGCGCCGTCGACCGGACCCGGGCGATCAGCACCACCGCGGCGCCGGTCTCGTACGCCTCGGTGCGCTCCACCCGCTCGCAGCTGCCGTGCGCGACCCCGGCCGTCACCGTCCTGCCGTCCGCGGACACCGCCGCGAACGACGCCGGCCGCGCCCCCGGCACGTCCTCGGGCGGCCCCGACGGGGGCTGCTGCGACTCCACCGCCGGGTAGGTGAACGGATCGGCGTACCCCGCGATCCGGAACCGCCACACCGGGATCTCCGCCCGTCCGCGGCTGGTCGCCACCTCCCGCGTGCCCGGCTCCGCGCCCGTCACCGTCAGTGGCTGCCCGCAGGTGCCGTTGCACGCGGGCCTGCCCTCGGTCAGCGACCGGAACACCGCGTCCGCAGACCGCAGCGGCAGCGTGAGCTGCGAGCCGTCCGCCCACCGCACCTGCGTCAGCCCCGAGAAGGTCTGCGGCAGCCCGCCCGCCAGCACCAGCCGCCCCGACTGGTACGCGTCCTTGTCCGTGCCGCTGTGGAACGCGTCCGGCGGCAGCCACTCCGCGGGCACGCCCACCGGGTAGTAGCCGGACCGCCAGGCCTTCTCCTGCGCCGAACCCGGCCAGGCGGCCGCCACCTCGGCGGCCCGTTGCCGTGCGGGCGCGTCCGCCGTCGCGCCGCCCTCCTGCGGGCCGCCGCGCACCACCGTGCTGCCGCAGCCTGCCAGCGCGCACACCACCAGCAGAGCCGGTACTGCCGCCGCCACACCCCTGCGCATCCGAGTGACCCCCTGCCGGTACGAACCAACCGAACGGCAGTGGGACGCAGCGGCCCGCCGACGGGTTCCGCCGCCGCCCCCGGGGCGCGCGGACCGCCGCGCGGCGCGACACTGGTGAGCGGTCCCGCACCCGCGCGGCCCGAGGAGGTGCCCCATGACCGAGTACGAGCTGTCCTTCCCGCACCCCGGCCAGGACACCGACGACATCGTGGTGGTCCATCCCACCGGCACCCTCGGCCCCGGTGGGCACCCGGTGTACACCGACGACAGCGGCATCGTCCGCGCCGAGATCAGCGACCGCGACGAGGTCCGGATGCTCGCCACCGGCGGCCGCCAGGAACTCACCCCGCCGTCCACCGTCCACCGCCGCGCCTGACCCCGACCCGTACGGCCCCGCCCGGCGGGCCCGCCCCGGCCGGCCCGCCGGGCACCGCGGCCGCGCGCACGAAGGGGAGGCCGATGGACCCCGCAATCCCCGCCCTCGACGCCGGGCAGCGCCGCGCCCTCACGGCGATCCGCGAGCGCGAGGACGCCGTCTCCCGGGCCCGCGTGCCCCGCGCTCTGGACCGACGACGGCACCGGACCGGTTCCGGAGGCCACCGGACCGGCCGCGCCGCCGGACGTCGCCGTCGTCGACTTCAACGACCTCGCCGCCGCCGAACGGGTCCTGAGCCGCCGCGGCTGCGCGGCGGTGCTGATCGAGGGCGTGCCCACCAACTGCGGCACCGTCCTGTCCGGACCCGGCTTCCTGCCCGGGCTGCGCGGGGCCTGCACCCGCCACGGCACGCTGCTGGTGGCGGACGAGACCCACACCCAGTTCGACCACCACGGCGGCGCCGTCACCCACTACGGCATCGCCCCCGACATGGCCACCGGCGGCAAGGGCGTCAGCGGCGGCATTCCGATCGGCGCCCTCGGCATGACCCCCGACCTCGCCGACCTGGTCGCCGACCAGCTCGCCGACGAACTCGGCGACACCGTCGGGCTCGCCCTCGGCGGCACGCTGTTCGCCAACGCGCTCTCGCCGGCCTGCGCCGAGACCGTCCTCACCGAACTGATGACCCCGGCCGAGCACGAGCGGATCGCCCGACTCGGCGAACGCCTCGCCGACGGCATCGAGGCCGCCGCCCGCAGCCGCGGACTGCCCTGGCGCGCCCACCGGTTCGACGCCCGCTCCGGCTACTGCCTGCAACCGGAACCGCCCCGCAACGCCCGCGAGGCGCACGCCGGCCTCGACCCGCTGTTCACCGACGCGACGGGTCCACTTCGCCAACCGCGGCGTCCGGGACGCCATCGGATCCTCCGGCCCGCACGCCGGATTCGCCCACGACACCGCCGACGTCGACACCTACCTCGGCGTCCTCGACACCTTCCTCGACGAGATGTGCGCGGCCTGGGGCCGGCAGCGCACGGGGGCGCGGTCTCCCGCGCCCCCGTGGCCCGACCCGTCCCTAGAACAGCGGCACGCCCGCGCGGACCAGGCGCCAGGACACCGCACCGAAGTCCGCCGGGTCGATGACGCCCTTGGACTTCACCCAGGCGATCATGGTGTTGCGGATCTCGTCCGAGTTCGACCAGACCTGCTTCGCCGCCGCCACGTGCGGGAAGTTGCCGCCGCCGCCCGCACGGTAGTTGTTCACCGCCAGCACGAACTGCGCGGCCGGGTCGATCGGCGCACCGTTGAACGACAGGCCGACGATCCGCGAACCCACCGGCTGCGCCACGTCGATGTCGTACGAGACGCCGTACACCGAGTCGTAGTTGTAGTCCGGGGTGGAACCGGCGTTGGTCAGCGTGCCCGGGTCCACCGGCGCACCGGGCGCCAGCTGCGCGAAGTACCGCGCCGAGAACTCCAGGTAGTCCTTGATCTGCGCACCGGTCAGGATGCGCGCCTCCAGGGTGTTCTCGTAGATGTACAGCCCCGCCGCGTCGCGCAGCCGCACGTCGCCCGCCGGGATGACCGCGGTGCGGTTGAACGGCGCCGCCTGCGCCAGCACCGGCAGGTTCGCGTACTCGGTCGACGCCAGCGCCGCCTTCACCGTGTCGGCCTGCACCCGGCCGATCAGGTCGATGATCGGCACGTCCTTGAACGGCGCCTCGGCGATCGACAGCTCGGTCCTGCAGGTGCCGATGACCTGGTTGACGTACGCCACCACCTTCTTGTGCTGGCCCGCGATCAGCTTCACGATCGCCGGGTCCTCCGGCACGGTGTTGGAGTTCAGCACCCGCGAGCTGACCGAGGTGACCTGCCAGGAGCCGTGCGAGAACTCCACCTCGAAGTCGAAGCAGGTCAGCCGCTGGCCCCAGCACAGCGGCTCGGACAGCACCACGTTCCTGCCGGTCTGCTTGTTCACCACCAGCCGCTGCGGGATCTCCTTGTGCGCGTGGCCGACCAGAACCGCGTCGACGCCCGGCACCTCCTCGGCGAGCTGCGCCGACACGTTCTCCCCCCAGGGCAGCTGGTCGCCGTACGAGGTGGCGCCGTCCGCACCCGAGTGCGAGGAGACCACCACGACGTCCGCGCCGGCCGCGCGCATCCGCGGCACGTACTTCTTCGCCGCCTCGACGATCCCGGGGAAGACCATCTTGCCGGAGACGTTGGCCTTGTCCCAGATCGCGATGCCCGGGTTGGTCAGGCCGAGGATGCCGACCCGCAGCGGGCGGCCGTGCCCGAGGTGCATCTCCTTGATGACGTACGGCTCGAAGGCGGGCCGCTCGTTCTTGGCGTACAGCGCGTTGGCACCGAGCAGCGGGAAGTCCAGCTGCTCCTCGTAGGCACGCAGCAGCGGGATGCCGTAGTTGAACTCGTGGTTGCCGAGGGCGGCGGCGTCGTAGCCGATGGCGTTCATCGCGGCGGCCATCGGGTGGCGCGGCGGGCGCTCGGCGGTGATCGGCTCGATGCGGGCGTAGTAGTAGGCGAGCTGGGTGCCCTGGATGGTGTCGCCGGAGTCGATCAGCAGGGTGCGGTGGCAGCCCTTCTCCTCGCGGACCTGCTTCACCAGGGTGGAGATCTTGGCGAGGCCGACGTCGTTGTGCGCCTTGTCGTCGTACTCGGCGTCGGTGAAGTAGTCCCAGTTGAGCACCCGGCCGTGCAGGTCGGTGGTGCCCATCACGGTGAAGCTCTGCTTCTGCGGGGCCTTGCGGGCGTCCGCGCCCTGGGCCGCGGCGGCCGGGGCGGCCGCGACGACCGGCAGGCCGCCGGCCAGGGCGGCACCGGCCGCGGTGGCGGCCGAGCGCGAGACGAACTCACGGCGGTTCAGGGGCATGGAGGACTCCAGCGTGGGGCGGTGACGGACGGTCGGCCGCGGTGCTGCCGACCGGTGGTGACGCGCGTAGAGAAACGCGCGTAGAAGTCTGCCGCCAAAACGCCCGCCGCGACAGCCCCCCGACGTTGCGGACAGGTGAGATGTCGGTGACCTCGACATGGCCGCGACCGGTCCGCCACCGGACCGACACACCGTCAACCCGCCGCCGCCCGGCTCACCCGCCGGGCCGCCGGCCCCCGCCGCCCGTCGCGTTCCCGCAGGTCGGCGACGACCGCTTCGGACGCCAATTCGATCTCACAGCGCCAAAGCTCACGTTGTGTCAGTTTGTTAATCAAAACTTTCTGCAACAGCCGCAAGGCAGCCCGCCGGAACACCGTTGTTACGCCCCGGTAATCCCTACGCTCTACAGGCATGCGCCGAGCAAAAATCGTCTGCACACTCGGGCCCGCCGCCGACTCGTACGACCAGATCAAGGCCCTGGTCGAGGCCGGCATGGACATCGCCCGGTTCAACCTCAGCCACGGCTCCCAGCTCGAACACGAGGAGCGCTACCACCGGGTCCGCAAGGCCGCCGACGAGAGCGGCCGCAGCGTCGGCATCCTCGTCGATCTCCAAGGCCCGAAGATCCGGCTCGGCACCTTCGCCGACGGTCCCGTACTTCTTGAACGCGGCGACGAGTTCACCATCACCGTCGAGGACGTCCCCGGCACCCGCGACCTCTGCAGCACCACCTACGCCGGCCTCGCCGAGGACGTCCTCCCCGGCGAGCACGTCCTCGTCGACGACGGCCGGGTCTGCCTCCAGGTCACCGCCGTGGACGGCCCCCGCATCCGCACCACCGTGTTGGAGGGCGGCCTCGTCTCCGACCACAAGGGCCTCAACCTCCCCGGCATCTCCGTCTCCGTGCCCGCGCTGAGCGACAAGGACGTCGACGACCTGCGCTGGGCACTCCGCCTCGGGGCCGACGTCGTCGCCCTCTCCTTCGTCCGCAGCGGCCGCGACGTCGAGGACGTGCACCGCGTCATGGACGAGGAGGGCCGCCGGCTCCCCGTCATCGCCAAGATCGAGAAGCCGCAGGCCGTCACCGCCCTGGACGCCATCGTCGACGCCTTCGACGGCATCATGGTCGCCCGCGGCGACCTCGGCGTCGAAATGCCCCTGGAGCAGGTGCCCGTCGTCCAGAAGCGCGCCATCAAGCTCGCCAAGCGGAACGCCAAGCCGGTCATCGTCGCCACCCAGATGCTCGACTCGATGATCCACGCCTCCCGGCCCACCCGCGCCGAGGCCTCCGACGTCGCCAACGCCGTCCTCGACGGCACCGACGCCGTCATGCTCTCCGGCGAGACCTCCGTCGGGAAGTACCCCGTCGAGACCGTCCGCACCATGGGCCGCATCATCGAGGCCGCCGAGGAGGACGTCCTCGCCGCCGGCCTCCCCCCGCTCACCGACCGCAACAAGCCCCGCACCCAGGGCGGCGCCGTCGCCCGTGCCGCCGCCGAGATCGGCGACTTCCTGCACGCCAAGTACCTCATCGCCTTCACCCAGAGCGGCGACACCGCCCGCCGCCTCACCCGCTACCGCTCGCCCATCCCCGTCCTCGCCTTCACCTACGAACCCGCCGTCCGCAGCCAACTCGCCCTCACCTGGGGCGTGGAGACCTTCCTCGGCCCGTTCGTCCCCACCACCGACGAGATGGTCGCCCAGGTCGACGCCCAACTCATCGGCCTCGGCCGCTGCAAGAAGGGCGACATCGTCGTCATCACCGCCGGCTCGCCCCCCGGCCTCGCCGGATCCACCAACCTCGTCCGCGTCCACCACGTCGGCGAACTCGACAACTGAGGCGGCCCGTTCACCCGCGGCCCCCGCCCCGGCGGGGGCCGCACCGTCACACCGGCGCTGCGAACACCCCGACGGCGCACCGGAACCGTCCCCATCCGGTGACAGCCCGCCTCCCGCCCGCCCGCCGCGGGTACGTTCCCCCCGACCGGCCCGGCAGCAGGGCCGCCCGAAGGGGGAGCACCGACCATGAGCAGCAGCGCCAGACCCCGCACCGCGAGAACCCGCACGGCAAGAGCCGACGCCCTCGCCACCGCCACCGTCCTCCTCGCCGTCGGCCTCGCCACCGCGTGCACGCCCGACGGCACCGACAGCCCCGCTGCACCACCCGCCAAGGCCACCGCCACCGTGACCGGCACGACCGGTGCGACCGCCGCCGGTCACACCGCGGCCGGCGCCGCCGGCCCCACCACCGTCGGCCGCACCCTCTACTCGGGCGGCCTGCGCTTCGACGTCAAGACCGCCGCCACCACGCCCGCCACCGACACCACCGGCGGCAAGCTCGTCCTCACCACCACCGTCACCAACACCTTCCGCACCACGCCCGTCAACGACTGGCCCACCATCTCCGTCGACGTCAACGGCACCCCCCTCGCCGGTGACCACGGCACCGCCGTGCCGCCCACCCCCGGCGCGAGCAACACCCTCCCGATCACCTTCACCACCCCCGCCGGCTTCACCCTCGACGGAGCCTCCCTCGTGCTCGGCGACCCCGGCCAGAACCAGGCGGTCCTCCCGCTCGGCAACGGCGGCCGACCCGCCGCCGACCTCAAGCCCCTCGACCTCGCCCTCCCCGCCGCCCACACCGTCACCGGCGGCCGCCTCGCCCTCACCCTCAAGAGCGCCCAACTGCGCGCCGACACCGCCAACGCCCCGCTCAAGCTCGGTGAGCGCGCCCTCTACCTCACCTACGACATGACCGGCACCGTCGGCCCCGCCGGCATGGCCGTCAGCGGCGACAGCCTGCGCCTGCGCCTGCCCGGCGGCCAGGAGGTCGGCCCCAGCAGCGCCCCCATCGAGGCCATCTACCCGGACCGGCCCACCCGTCAGAACCAGGCCGCCTGGTTCGTCTTCAGCGGCGCCGCCGACGGCGACTACACCCTCACCGTCACCGACCCCGACCGCAACGGCACCCCCGCCACCGCGGTCTTCCACGTCACCGGCGTCACGGCCGCCGGCCCCGTCGGCTGACCCGCCCGCACCCGTGGGTCACCACTTCGGGCCGACGTGCGCGTCCACCAGCGCCACCGAGGCACGCCGCGCCACCGAGACGTTCACCTGACCCCGGGGGCGCGGCACCGAGGCCCGCCACTCGACGCCGACGGCGTCGAGGGTGTCGGTGAAGATGCGCCGGATGTCGGCGGAGGTATTGGTGAAGAACCACCGCGGGTACTCGTGGCGGCGGACGGTGCCGCCCACCGTGTGGGTGGCCCAGTTGGTGATTCGGCAGCCGTCGGAGTGCAGCAACCCGCGCAGCAGCTCCCACGGGTGGGCGTCCACCGCCGCCTGCTGCCAGGGCTCCAGGACTATCCGGCGCTCGTGCTTGCGGCCCGGGCCGTGCTGGGGGAAGTGGCAGACCAGGTGGGTGGAGTACACCTTGACGTCGTGGCAGCCCTCGCGCCGCACCCGGCACGGGGAGTTGTTCGGCAGGACCCGCCGCATCGCCCGCTCCACCGAGTCCATGACGCCCGGCCACCGGTCGTCGCAGGTGATGGTGAGGTGCGGCGCCCGCTGCCGCGGAGGGTGGAGGATGTGGCCGTCGCCGAGGTAGAGCCCGAGCAGGTGGCAGTAGGCGGCGGTGTCCAGCGGGTCGCCGTGGCAGTGCGGGCAGGTCGACCGCTTGCGGCCGGGCAGTTCGCCGCGGCGGGCGTTCTCCCGGTGCTTCCACCAGGCGACGGTGCCGGGCGGCACCCCGAGCCGGCGGGCCACCTCCGCGTTGGGCACGCCCGTGCGCAGCAGCCCGAGGGCCTGTTCCCTCACCGTGGGTTCGCTCATGCGTCCACGATGCGGCCGCGAGGTCCGGGTGCGGAGCGGACGGGGACGAACTCACCCGTGACGGTGAAAATGCCATATCGGCGGTAACGCCTGTGAATCGCAAGCGATCGAAGGTGCCGGGTGCGGGATTCGAACCCGCAAGCCCTCTCGGGCAGATGTGTTTGAGACATCCGTGTATGCCGTTCCACCAACCCGGCTCGGCTGGGCGTGAGCAGGATACCCTGTGCGCGTCTGATGCCGCAGCTAGGTAGGCTCGTGCATGCAGCACCCCGCCGGAACAAGGAGCCCCGTGAGCACCGCCGACGAGCAGCCCCAGCCGCTTGAGATCGAGTCGCCCCAGATCACCCGCATCGTCATCGCCGAGGACGAGGCGCTGATCCGCCTGGACCTCAAGGAGATGCTGGAGGAGGAGGGATACACCGTCGTCGGTGAGGCCGGGGACGGCGAGACGGCGGTGAAGCTGGTCGAGGAGCTGAAGCCGGACCTGGTGATCCTGGACGTGAAGATGCCCGTCCTGGACGGTCTGTCGGCGGCCGAGCGGATCCACGAGCAGCACCTCGCACCGGTGCTGATGCTGACGGCGTTCTCGCAGCGCGAGCTCGTCGACCGCGCCCGGGACGCCGGTGCGATGGCGTACATCGTGAAGCCGTTCAGCAAGAGCGACCTGGTGCCGGCGATCGAGATGGCGGTCTCGCGCTACACCGAGATGCGCACGCTGGAGGAGGAGATCGCCGACCTCTCGCAGCGGCTGGAGACCCGCAAGCTGGTGGACCGGGCGAAGAGCGTGCTGCAGACGAAGTTCGGGCTGACCGAGCCGGCCGCGTTCCGCTGGATCCAGAAGACCTCGATGGACCGCCGGATGACCATGGCCGCCGTGGCGCAGGCCGTGATCGAGGAGGGCGAGGCGCAGGACCGCAAGAAGGCCGACGCGGGCAAGGACGAGGGCTGACGGGGCTGACGCGGCCCCGCCCGGGACGCACCGGGAACGCCAGGAGGCCCGGCCGCCGATGTGGCCGGGCCTCCTGCTGCGTGTGCCGGGTCAGTCCTCGCCGAGGTAGGCCTTGCGGACGGACTCGTCGTGGAGCAGGTCCGCGCCGGTGCCGGTGAGCACGATGCGGCCGGTCTCCATCACGTAGCCCCGGTCGGAGAGCGAGAGCGCGGCCTGCGCGTTCTGCTCGACGAGCAGGATGGTGGTGCCGGAGGCCTTGAGCTCGACGATGGTCGCCATGATCTTCTGCATCATCAGCGGGGACAGGCCCATCGAGGGCTCGTCCAGCATGAGCAGCTTGGGACGGGACATCAGGGCGCGGCCCATGGCGAGCATCTGCTGCTCACCGCCGGACAGGGTGCCCGCGGCCTGCTTGCGGCGCTCGCCGAGGATCGGGAAGAGCGCGTAGGCGCGCTCGACGTCCTCGGTGATGCCGGCGGAGTCCTTGCGCAGGAAGGCGCCGAGGAGGAGGTTCTCCTCGATGCTCATGCGCGGGAAGATGTGCCGGCCCTCGGGGGAGTGGGCCAGGCCCAGCGACACGATCTTGTGGGCGGGGACGGTGGAGAGCGCCTGCCCGTCGAAGGTGATCTTCCCCTGGGTGGGCTTGAGCAGCCCGGACAGGGTGCGCAGGGTGGTGGTCTTGCCGGCGCCGTTGGTGCCGATGAGCGTGGTGACCTCGCCCTGCTTGACGGAGAAGCTGATCCCCTTGACGGCTTCGATCTTGCCGTAGGAGACGCGGAGGTCCTCGACCTCGAGAAGAGCTGTCACTGGTCTGCCTCCGTGCTTGCTGCCGTGTCGGTGGCGCCCTCGAGGGGCGCACCGAGGTAGGCGGTGATGACGCGCTCGTCGTTCTGGACGGTCTCCTTGTCGCCCTCGACGATCTTCTGGCCCTGGACGAGCACGGCGGTGCGGTCGCACAGGTTGAAGATGAACCGCATGTCGTGCTCGATGACGAGGATGGAGATGCCCTTGTCGCGGATCGCGAAGACGAGCTCCTCGGCGGCGCGGGTCTCCTGCGGGTTCATGCCGGCGGTGGGCTCGTCGAGCAGCAGCAGGCCCGGCTCGCTGGCCATGGCGCGGGCGATCTCGAGCTTGCGCTGCTCGCCGTAGGGGAGGTTGCGCGAGAGGTGGTCGGCCTTGTGGTCGAGGCCGATGAACTCCAGGAGTTCCATGGCCTTCTCGCGGCCCTCCGCCTCGGCCTTCTTGTAGCCGGGGCCGCGCAGCAGGGCGGAGAGCAGGCCCTCCTTGGTGCGGGTGTGGCGGCCGACGAGGACGTTCTCCAGGACGGTCATGTTGGCGAAGAGCCGGATGTTCTGGAAGGTCCGGGCGATGCCGGCGGAGGTGACGAGGTGGGGCTTGGGCGGCAGGACGGTGCCCTGGTACCGGACGGTGCCCTCGGTGGGGACGTACAGGCCGGTGAGGCAGTTGAAGAAGGTGGTCTTGCCGGCGCCGTTGGGGCCGATCAGGCCGACGATCTCGCCCTTGTTGACGGTGAGGTCGACGTTGTTGACGGCGGTGAGGCCGCCGAAGCGCATGACGACGCCGCTGGCTTCGAGCAGGGGGGTGGCGGCCGCGGTGCCCTCGGGGCGGGGGGCCGGGACGGTCTGGGTGGTCATGGTGTGTCTCACGCCCCTGCGGTGGTGAGGCCGGCGGTGCTGCCGGGGTCGGTGCTGGCGGGTGCGTCGTCGGTCTCCGCCGGGGCCGCGTCGTCGGTGTCCTTGTCGTGGAACTCGAGCTGGGCGCGGCGGTTGGCGATGAGGCCCTCGGGCCGCAGGCGCATCAGGAGGACGAGCGCGATGCCGAAGACGAGGAGCTGGTACTCCTTCAGGAAGACGAGCTTCTCCGGGATCAGGTAGAGCAGGGTGGCACCGAGCAGCGGGCCGGCGATGGTGCCCATGCCGCCGAGGACGACGGCCGCGACCAGGAAGGCGCTGTTGGGCGGGACGGCGCCGGCGAACTGGTAGGGGTCGGGGACGACGCTGTAGCTGACGTGGGCCATGACGGTGCCGGCGAGGCCGGCGAGCGCGGCGCCGAGGGCGAAGGCGAGCAGCTTGAGCTTGAAGCCGTTGATGCCCATGGCCTGTGCGGCGGTCTCGTCCTCGCGGATGGCGACCCAGGCGCGGCCGATGCGGGAGTCGTTGGCCCGGCTGAAGACCGTCACGACGAACGCGGTGACGAGCAGCATCAGCAGGAAGTAGTTGGCGAAGCGTCCGAGGGTGAAGGCACCGAAGGTGTGCGCCTGGCCGAAGTCGAACCCGAGGATGTCGAGGTCGGGGATGTTGCGGATGCCGTTCGGGCCGTTGGTGACCTTGGGGCCGGAGACGCCGTCGAGGCTGTTGACCGCGATGCGGAAGATCTCTCCGAAGCCGAGGGTCACGATGGCGAGGTAGTCGCCGCGCAGCCGCAGGGTCGGGGCGCCGATGACGACGCCGAAGACCAGGGCCGCGGCCATGCCGACCAGGGCGGCGCCCCAGAAGGGCAGGTGCAGGCCGACGGGGGAGCTGGTGGAGCCGGAGACCAGGGCGGCGGCGTAGGCGCCGACGCCGAGGAAGGCGACGTAGCCGAGGTCGAGGAGGCCGGCGAGGCCGACGACGACGTTCAGGCCGAGGGCGACGGTGGCGAAGACCAGGATGTTGACGCCGACCGAGGCGAAGTGGTCGTCGCTCTGGGTGAAGGGGAACGCGGCGGCCGCGGCGAAGGCGGCGGCGGTGGTGGTGCCGCGGTGGCGGGCGGTGAGCGCGGTCAGCCGGGAGACGAGGCCGGCGCGCATCAGGGCCCAGGTGCCGAGGGCGGTGAGGATCAGGAAGCCGATGAACAGCTCGCCGTACTCGGTGACGATGCCGTAGGTGAAGACGGTCAGGCCGAGGCCGGCGACCGCGATGATGATCAGCGTCTCGACCCAGCGGTTGAGCGGCTTCGCGGGGGCCAGGTCGGGGTTCGGGCCGACGAGGCGGGTGAAGGCGCCCAGGTAGTGCCGGGTGATGGCGAGCACGCCGCCGGAGGAGGGGAGTCCGACGGTGGTGCGGGTCTGCGGCAGGCCGAGGGCGCCGATCAGGGGGAGCAGGGAGGCCACGCCGGCGATCCAGCCGCCGGGCTCCAGGTTCGCGAGGCCGCCGAGCTCGGTGGCGATCGCGATCAGGGTGAACCAGGTGGTGGCCGCGGCGGCCGCGCCGAGGACGAGGACCGGTGCCTCGGGGCCGGCGGGGGTGAGCCAGCGGGTGCCCTTCACGCCGTACAGCGGCAGCGAGAAGAGGGCGATCAGCAGGCCGGCCGCGAGGGTGAGGATCTGCAGGCCGCCGGGGTAGCCGTCGACGGTGAGGTCGCCGGGGAACTCCGAGGTCCAGGTCCAGTGGATGAACGTGGAGGCGGCGGTGGCGAGGCCGCCGGCGAGGACGAGCGCCTTGGCGGCCGGGAGCGGCAGCGGGAGGGCGGGGCTCTTGGTGGTGGTCATGGTGGCTGCTCCGTTCCTCAGGCTCGGTCCGCGACGCGCTCACCGAGTAGGCCTTGTGGCCGCACGAGGAGGACGACGATCAGGAGGACGAAGGCCCAGACGTTGGCCCAGGAGCCGCCGCCGAGCTGGTGCATGCCGGGGATCTCCTGGATGTACGCGGTGGCGAGGGCCTCCGCGACACCGAGGACGAGGCCGCCGAGCATGGCGCCGTAGATGTTGCCGATGCCGCCGAGGACGGCCGCGGTGAAGGCCTTGAGGCCGGCGAGGAAGCCCATGGTGGGGGAGACCTGGCCGTAGCGCAGGCCCCAGCCGACGGCGGCGACCGCGGCGAAGGCGGCACCGAGTGCGAACGCGATCACGATGATGCGGTCGGTGTTGATGCCCATCAGCTTCGCGGTGTCGGGGTCCTGCGCGGTGGCCTGCATGCCGCGGCCGGTGCGGGTCTTGCCGACGAAGGCGGCGAGCGCGCCCATGCAGAGCGGGGCGGCGACGAACAGGAAGATGTCGGCGGGCTGCAGGGTGACGCTGCCGATGTGGTACGGGCCGCCGGGCAGCTGCGGGAAGCTGCGGCCGGACTTGGCGCCGGGGTAGAACTGCTCGACGACCTGCTGGAGCGCGAGGGAGAGGCCGATCGCGGTGATCAGCGGGGCGAGCTTCGGGGCGCCGCGCAGCGGGCGGTAGGCGAAGCGCTCGGCGGCCACGGCGACGATCACGGAGATCAGCACGCCGCCCAGGAGCATCAGGGGCAGGGCGAGCCAGAGGCTGGTGCCGGGGGGAAGGACCAAGTACGTGGTGAGGGCTCCGAACCCACCGGTCATGAAGATCTCGCCGTGGGCGAAGTTGATGAGCTGGACGATGCCGTAGACCATTGTGTAGCCGATCGCGATCAGCCCGTAGAGGGAGCCGAGGATCAGGCCGTTGGCCAGCTGCTGCGGCAGTTCGTGCACCGCTGGGCCTCCGAGTGGATTCGGGGTGGGGTTCGCTTGCGGGGTGGGACGAACCGTTGTGGGACGGCGGGGACGCTGGTTCTCAGCGCCCCCGCCGGTGGTTCGTTCTGTTGCGTGCTGCTCCGGGTGCGGCCGTGTGGGTCGGCCGTGGGTCAACCGGGGGTGGGTCAGCCGGCGTAGGTGCCGGACTTGGCGACCGTCCAGGCGCCGTCCTTGACGGTGTAGACGGTGAGCTGCTTGTTGACGGCGTCGCCGTACTCGTCGAAGCCGACCTTGCCGGTGACACCGTCGAAGCCGACCTTGCTCATCGCGGTGACGACCTTGGCGCGGGCGTCGGACGGCACCTTGCCGCCGTTGTCGGCGACGACGGCCTTGACGGCCTGGACGATCGACCAGGCGGCGTCGTAGGAGTAGCCGCCGTAGGCCGCGTACGGGTCGGAGTAGCCGGCCGCCTTGTAGTCGGCTACGAACTTCTTGGCGGAGTCGAGGGACTCGACCGGGGCGCCGACGGAGGTCGCGAAGTCGCCGTTGGCGTTCTTGTTGGCCTTGTTGATGTACTCGGGGTCGTACATGCCGTCGCCGCCGAAGACGGGGGCGGTGACGCCGGCCTTCTTGAGCTGGTCGGACAGCGGGCCGGACTGCGGGTACTCGCCGCCGTAGTAGATGACGTCGGCGCCGGCGGCCTTGGCCTTGGTGACCACGGCCGAGAAGTCGAGGTTGTTCTCGTCGATGTGGTCCTGGCCCTTGATGGTGCCGCCGAGCTTGGTGAACTCCTTCTGGAAGGCGCCGACCAGACCCACGCCGTAGGTCTTCTTGTCGTCGATCAGGTAGGCGGTCTTCTTGCCGAGGTCGGTGTAGGCGTACTGGGCGGCGAACGGGCCCTGGATGGCGTCCGTGGTCGCGGTGCGGAAGTACGTCTTGAAGGTGCGCTTCTTCTCGGTCTCGAACTTCTCGCCCTGGGTCAGGGCGGGGTTGGTGTTGGCCGGGGAGACCTCGACCAGGCTCGCCGACTCGAAGACCTGCTGCATCGACTGGGCGACACCGGAGTTCAGCGGGCCGACGACGCCGAGGACGCTCTTGTCGGCGACCAGGGCGGTGGCGTTCTGCTGGCCTTCCTGGGGCGACTTCTTGTCGTCCAGGGCCTTCACCTTGAAGGTGACGCCGGGAACTTCCTTGTTGTCGTTGGCGATCTTGGCGGCCAGCTCGACGGAGTGCTGGATGCCGAGGCCGAGGGCGGACAGCGGACCGGTCAGCGGGGCGTCGACGCCGATGGTGACGGTGGTGCCGCCGGCGTCGCCGCTGGCGCCCGACTTCTCACCGCGGGAACCGCAGGCCGAGACGGTGAGAGCTCCGACGACTGCGATGCTCACGACAAGCAGAGAACGGTTACGCACGAAGTTCCCCTTCTGGATCAGGTAGGCAGTGCGCCGGAGTGGCGGTGCCGGGTCGCGCGCTGGGGCCTGGCCCGATCGGTTGGCGCGGTGACTGGCCGTGACTCTAGAACGGCTTCGGCAGGCTCCGGCAGACCTGCGGACATGCTGTGATTCTCTTGTTATGCGGACCTCTTCGAAAATCTCGAATATTGGTCATCCGCGCCCCGTTCTGCGCGGGCTGCTAAGTGTCGTCTCGCCCACCGAAACGGTGTCGTACAGGAAAACGCCTGCTACCGGCGGTGTTCGACTATCGGACATGAGTGTTCGTCACTGCGTGTGCGGACACCTGCGTCCGGTAACCGGAAATCGGGCACGCCGAATGCAGCCTTTGGGACAGGTCGCGGGCGTACTGAGTGCCGAGGATCTGGCTCACGGTCTCGATTGCGCGCGTGTTACGCAGCGTTACATCGAGGAAAGGCATGCCGGCGTCCGGCGGTGCCCCCGCGCAGTCCGTGACCCGGTACTCCACGGTCAGCAGCACCGGCCGCTCCGGCGTGACGGTCACAGGGAGTCCGCCCGTCACCGTGACGGACAAACCGGGATAGCTCTGGCGAACCGCCACCACCTCGTACGGCCGGTCCGCCTCCGCCGACACCCGCAGGGCGAAGACCTGCCCCGGCCCGGCCGGCGGTGCCACCGGCCCGGCGTAGTGCAGGTGGGAGACGACCGAGGGCACCGGCGGCACCTCGGCCGCCGGCGCGGGCGTCGGGTCGCGCCCGGGGTGGCGCAGCGTCAGCACCACGACCACGGCGGCGAACATCGCGGCCAGCACGATCTTCTGACGTCTGCTCAGCAGGTGGTGCAAGGGCAGCGGCGGGGGCGGCGGTGCCTCCGTCCCCTCGGCCGGCTCGATCGGGCCGAGGTGTCCGTGACCGCCGGGTGCGGCTCCGCCGTGCCGTGCGCCGGACATGCTGGTGCCCCCTCGTCCGGGAGGGTCTGCCCCCGACCGGCCGTGCCCAAACGGAGCTAGAACACAACCGCCGCGCACCCGCCGGGGAACGGCGGGTGCGCGGCGGGACGGCGCGCGGCGGGGCCGGTGCTACAGGTCGCGCAGCATGCAGGTCAGTCGGCAGCTGGTGATCCGCTTGCCGGTGTCGTCGGTGACCGCGATCTCGTACGTCGCGGCGGTGCGGCCCTTGAAGACGGCCGTCGCCACGCCCGTCACCAGGCCGGAGGTCGCCGACCGGTGGTGGGTGGCGTTGAGGTCGACGCCCACCGCGTACCGGCCCGGCCCGGCGTGCAGCATCGCGCCGATCGACCCGATCGTCTCGGCGAGCGCGGCCGAGGCGCCGCCGTGCAGCAGCCCGTACGGCTGCTGGTTGCCCTCGACCGGCATCGTGCCCACCACCCGGTCCGGCGAGGCCTCGGTGATCCGGATGCCGAGCTTCTCGCCCAGGTGCCCGCCGGAGAAGGTCTCCGGGCTGACCCCGAGCTTCGCGAAGTGGTCGAGGACGTCCTGGGGCACGTTCAGTACTACGGGGGCCGCGTCGGTCATGGTGCTCCTGCCGGTGGGGGTCACGTCGTCGTGCTGTCTGTGATCGTACGACCGGCCCTCGGCCCCCGGGGCGGCCAGGGCCGACACCGCCGCGGCCCCGGTACGGTGGCGGACCGTGTCGGTGCCGCGCCCTAGGATCGAGGCGTGGCAGAGGAACCGGCAGGAACGGACGTTGACGTGGCTGTGCAGGGTGCTGGCAAGGCTGTGCCGGACGCAGGTGGGGGCGCGGCGGGCGGCGGGCGGCGCAGGCTGATGCTGCTCGACGGGCATTCGATGGCCTACCGGGCCTTCTACGCGCTGCCCGTGGAGAACTTCAACACCACCACCGGGCAGCCGACCAACGCCGTGTACGGCTTCGCCTCGATGCTGGCCAACACGGTGCGCGACGAGCGGCCCACCCACCTCGCGGTCGCCTTCGACCTCTCCCGGCAGACCTTCCGCTCCGCCGAGTTCCCCGACTACAAGGCCAACCGCTCGGCCACCCCGGACGAGTTCCGCAGCCAGGTCGGCCTGATCGGCGAGCTGCTCGACGCCATGCACGTCCCGCGGATCACCGCCGAGGGCTTCGAGGCCGACGACATCATCGCCACCCTGGCCACGGCCGCCGCCGCCGACGGCTTCGAGGTGCAGATCGTCACCGGCGACCGGGACTCCCTGCAGCTCGTCGGCGAGCACGTCACCGTGCTCTACCCGACCAAGGGCGTCTCCGAGCTCACCCGCTACACCCCCGAGAAGGTGGCCGAGAAGTACGGCGTCACCCCCGCCCAGTACCCCGACCTCGCGGCGCTGCGCGGTGACCCGTCCGACAACCTGCCCGGCATCCCCGGCGTCGGCGAGAAGACCGCGGCGAAGTGGGTCAACCAGTTCGGCTCCTTCGACGAGCTGGTCGCCCGCGCCGACGAGGTCAAGGGCAAGATCGGCGAGAAGCTCCGCGAGCACCTCGACTCGGTCAAGCGCAACCGCATCCTCACCGAGCTGGTGCGCGACGTCCACCTGCCGCTCGGCGTCGCCGACCTCGCCCGCCGGCCCTTCGACAAGCCGGCCGTCGGCCAGATCATGGAGTCGCTGGAGTTCCGCAACCCGAACTTCCGGGAACGGGTCTACGCCATGGACCCGGTCGGCGCCGCCGAGACGGAGACCCCCGAGACCGTCGCCGGCCCCGAGGTCGACGGCGACGTGCTGACCGGGCCGGGCGCCCTCACCGCCTGGCTCGCCGAGCACGGCAAGGGCCGCACCGCGATCGCCGCCGTCTACACCTGGGCGCTCGGCACCGGCCGCGTCCAGGAGGTCGCCCTCGCCGCCGGCGACGCCGCCGCCTGGTTCGACCCGGCCGCCCTCGACCAGGCCGACGACCAGGCCTTCACCGCCTGGCTCGCCGACCCGGACCACCCCAAGGCCCTGCACATCGCCAAGCACGTCATGCGGGCCTTCGCCGAGCAGGGCTGGCGGATCGGCGGCGTCACCGCCGACACCGCCCTCGCCGCCTACCTGGAGAAGCCCGGCCGGCGCACCTTCACCCTCGACGTCCTCGCCGAGGAGTACCTCGCCCGCTCGCTCGCCCCGGCCGCCGCGGCCGAGACCGGCCAGCTCTCCTTCGACGCCCCGGAGGAGGACTCCGGCGCCGCCGCCCGCGCCCTCATGGTCCAGGCCCGCGCGATCCTCGACCTCGCCGAGCTGTTCGACGGCCGGCTCGCCGAGGTCGGCGCCGCCGGGCTGTTCCACGACATGGAGCTGCCGATCGCCGAGCTGCTCGCCCGGATGGAGCGCTACGGCATCGCCGCCGACCGGGACTGGCTCACCGGCCTGGAGTCCCAGTTCGCCGCCGAGATCCAGCGCTGCGTCGACGAGGCGCACGCCGCCGCCGGGCACCCCTTCAACCTGGGCTCGCCCAAGCAGCTCCAGGAGATCCTCTTCGGCGAGCTCGGCCTGCCCAGGACCAAGAAGATCAAGACCGGCTACACCACCGACGCCGACGCGCTCACCTGGCTGGCCACCCAGACCGCCAACGAGCTCCCGGTGATCCTGCTGCGCCACCGCGACCAGGCCAAGCTGCGCACCACCGTCGAGGGCCTGCTCAAGACGGTCTCCCCGCAGGGCCGCATCCACACCACCTTCAACCAGATGGTCGCCGCCACCGGCCGGCTCTCCTCGCAGGACCCGAACCTGCAGAACATCCCCGTCCGCACCGAGGAGGGCCGCGCGATCCGCCGGGCCTTCGTCGTCGGCGAGGGCTACGAGTCGCTGCTCACCGCCGACTACTCGCAGATCGAGCTGCGCATCATGGCCCACCTCTCCGAGGACGAGGCCCTGGTCGAGGCCTTCCTCAGCGGCGAGGACCTGCACACCACCGTCGCCTCCCAGGTGTTCGAGGTCGCCCGGGACGCCGTCGACGCCGAGATGCGCCGCAAGATCAAGGCGATGTCCTACGGCCTCGCGTACGGCCTCTCCGCGTACGGCCTCTCCCAGCAGCTCGGCATCAAGCCCGCCGAGGCCCAGGGCCTGATGGACACCTACTTCCAGCGGTTCGGCGGCGTCCGCGACTACCTCTACAACGTCGTCGAGGAGGCCCGCGCGGTCGGCTACACCGAGACCCTGCTCGGCCGCCGCCGCTACCTGCCCGACCTCACCAGCGACAACCGGCAGCGCCGCGAGATGGCCGAGCGGATGGCCCTCAACGCGCCGATCCAGGGCTCCGCCGCCGACATCGTCAAGATCGCCATGCTGAACGTCGACCGGGCCCTCACCGAGGCCGGCCTCGGCTCCCGGATGCTCCTCCAGGTGCACGACGAAATCGTGCTGGAGGTCGCCCCGGGCGAGCGCGAGCAGGTCGAGGCGCTCGTCCGTGAGCAGATGGCCGGCGCCTACCCGCTGCGCGCCCCGCTCGACGTCTCGGTCGGCTCCGGTGCGAACTGGGAGGCCGCCGCGCACTGAGCCGGTGCCCGTGCCGCGGTCCTGCCGTCACCGGCGGGGCCGCGGCACCGTGCTGTCCGGGGTCGGGTCCGGCGCCGGTCGCGGGTCAGGTAGGGCTGCAATTTCTTGCTGCAAGTTTCCGAAATTCTTTGCTGACCGCCTTGACCTCCTCCGCTCCGGAGCGGGAGGGTCGTCCCAGCGGGCGAGCGCGCCGCTCCGCGGCCGATCCGACCCACCCGAGAGGCACCCCTCGCATGCCCGGACACGTCCCGCCCGTCACCGACGAGCGCCACGCGCTGCTCGCCTACCTCGACCAGCAGCGCCAGTGCCTGCGCGTCACCGCGCACGGCCTCACCGACGAGCAGGCCACGTCGGCACCGTCCGCCAGCGAACTCAGCATCGCCGGACTGATCAAGCACGCCGCCCGCTGCGAGCGCGGCTGGATGGACCTCGTGCTGCAGCGCCGCCGCGGCCCCGAGCGGGCGGCCGAGGAGGACGACTCCTCCGACTTCGTCCTCGGGCCCGGCGAGACGCTCGCGGGCGTGCTCGCCGACTACGCGGAGGCCGCCGCCGAGACGGACGCGATCGTCGCCGGCCTCCCCGACCTCGGCCGCCCGGTGCCCGTCCCCGAGGGCCTGCCGTGGTTCCCCGCCGACGTCGACGCCTGGTCGGTGCGGTGGGTCCTGCTGCACCTCATCGAGGAGACCGCCCGGCACGGCGGGCACGCCGACATCATCCGCGAGACCCTCGACGGGGCCACCCTCTTCCCGCTGCTGGCGGCGGCCGAGCAGTGGCCCGACCCGTGGTTCCGCCCGTGGGAGCCCGCCCCGGCCGCGGGCACCGCCTGAACGGCTCCCGGGTCGGTCTAGTGCCGCGTCAGGCAACCTTCGCCCCGTCGCGACGCCCGGCACGCACTCTCGCCGCACCGGACGGAAGTCCGAGTACGTCCAGTACGAGGACTTCCGGCCGGCACGCCGGCAGCACGCACCGGACGCCGCTCCTTGACGGGCAAAGGTTGCCTGACGCGGCACTAGGTCGGGCCGCCGGGACGGGGCGTCGGCCGGCGGGAGGAGCGGTCTCCTCCGTGGGAGGGAGGTCCGCGTTCGACTCACGCACGATGACGTCGACTCGCTTGCCTGCCCGGGGTGGTGCTCCGGGAGATGCGAGTGCTCCCGTCCAACGGCCCGATGTGCCTTCGGTCTTCCGCATGTCGTACCCGTGGTGGAGGATCGGCGTCATGACGGAGCAACGGACGAACGGGGCGTCGCCGGTCGACGCGGCCAGCACGTACCTGGCGCAGCTCGGTGAGCGGCTGAGGGCCGACGGCACCCAGGTCACCGCGGCCGACTGGTGCGATCACAGCGTGGTGGTGGGCAGCCGGGGGGACCGCAAGCTGCAATGGTTCGGCACCAAGACCGAGCTGTTCGTCCTCGCCGCGGTCGTCCCCGAGATCGACGGCACCGCGCTGGTCGAGTTCACGGGATGGGCGATGGACCGGGCCAAGCACATCCGCAGCGGTCTGCCCGGCGCCCGGAACGCGGCGACGGTGTTGCCGGCCCTGATCAGCCGCAAGGTCCAGCCGTCCGCGGCGCAGTGGGCCGCAGCGGACGCCCGGCTCCTGGGGACCACCCTGATCGGCCGGCCGATCGCGGTGGAGGTGCCGGCGTCCGGGGCCTCCCGGGTCGCCATGTACCGGGGCGGCACCGCGTGGGGCGGGCTGTTCACCCGGCACGTCCTGGAGAAGGCCGCGCTCTACTTCCCGTGAGCGTGACCTCCGTGAGCGTGCCTTCCGCGAGAGTGCCTCCTGGAGTGCGCTTGCCGGGCGTGAATCCGTGCCGGAACCGCCGACACCGCCGGTGGGGCCGCCTCGGGAGCCCCGGATGGCAAAGCCTTGGCAAAGCAGCGGGTCGATCGGCCCGCATCGCCGTCCCTTCAACCAGTAGCACGGCGAATGCCGGGACGGTCCGGCGGCGACCCTGGTCGGCGCCACCGGACCTCCCGCCCCCGCGGCTGCCGCGCCGGCCGGGCACCCCCAGCCCCGGCCGGCGCCTCACGTTTCCTCGGCCTTGCCCTTCTCGCCGGCCCGCCGCTGCGCCCGGCCGCGGCCCCGCAACCCGCGTCCCGACGCCCGGTCAGACGGTGGTGAAGAGGAAGTCGTCCTTGGCGTAGTAGTTCGGCTGGTGGACCAGCGGTGAGCCGACCTCGGCCGGGCCCGGCCAGATGTCACCGGGCCCGAGCAGGTGGTCGGGGTAGTCGCTCTTCGTGACGCACGGGGCGAAGTGGAGGCGGAAGGCGGTGTTGGTCCGGTTCGGGACGGACTTCCACAGCTGCTCCTCGCGGTCGGTGAGGCACGCCCGCAGGACGACGGTGATCACGTCGCCGCCCTGGGTGGTGCCGTCCAGGCAGCGGCCGTCTGCCGCGTTGCGTACCTGGAGCAGTCCGCCGCTGTTCAGCGGGAACTGCCAGCGCTGCGACGCGCTGCCGTCGCAGGTGGCGAGGTGGACGCCGGCTGCGTCACGGCCGTCCGGGCTGACGCACAGGCCGGAGCGCACGTTCACGAGGCGGAAGGCGGGGATCCGGGGGGTGGGTGACGGCGGCGGTGTGTCCTGTGCAGTGGGTGAACCCGATGCGGGGGAGGGGGAGTTTCCGTCCGCGGTCGGGGTGGCGGGTGTCGACGGTGGGAGTGCGGTGGGGGAGGGATCCGGCGGTGGCGTGGCCCGCAGCATGGTGGGCGACGGGGAGGGCGGAGCCGGGGTGGCCGCGGTGGGTTCGGTCCGGTGGGGGCCGATGTTCGCGGCGGCCATGGTCAGGATGCCGAGGCCGAGGGCCAGGAGGGCGAGCCTGATGGTCCTGTCGGAGGGGCGCCGCAGGGGGTTGGCGGCCGGGGCCGGGCGGCGCTGCACGGAGGGTGGCGTGGGCGGGACGGGTGGCGTGGGCGGGACGGGTGGCGTGGGCGGGAGGGGCGGCCCCGGCGTTGGGGTGGCCGGGACGGTGTCGGGGGGAGGGAGCGGCAGGACCGCGGTGTCGCCGGGTTCCGGCTCGCGGTCGCCCGTCCAGAGCAGCAGTCCTTCGAGGAGTGCGGGGCGCTGCCAGGTGTGGATGGCGGTGAGGTCCGCGCGGGCGCGCGTGCAGGCGGTGCACTTGGCCAGGTGGCGGTCGAGGGCGTCGTCGCCGATGCCGCGGCGGACGGTGTCGCCCAGCCTGGCGGCCAGCTGGCGGCAGTCCCGGCGGGGCGCGTGCGCCACGTAGTACCGCAGGTAGGCGCTGTAGAACCGCTGCACGGGATCCGGCTGCGGCAGTTCGGTACCGGGGGCGTCGACGGCCGGCGGCGGGGGAGCCGGTTCGGCCGCGTCCGTCAGGCCGTGCCACAGCTCGCCCTGAAGGGCGTCGGGCAGCTTCCGGAAGGCCTGGAGGAGTCCCGAGTTCGCCTCGGCCGCGGTGACGGCGTCCCGCGCGGACCCGCCGGCGGCGCCCTGCACGGACGGGGCGAGGGGCTCCGCGCGGGGAAGGGTGCGGAGCCAGGCCGCGAAGGCGGGTGAGAGCAGCGCGCTGCGCCCGTTGTCCGCCCAGGAGGCGGCAGTGCGCCGGGCGGCGGCCAGCAGCCGTGGCTGCCGGGTGCGGGCCGGACCACCGCCGCGGGGCGCGGGTTCGAGGGTGGCCGCGAAGACCTCCTCGACGAGTTCTCGTGCTGCTCGTTCGTCTCGGCACAGCCGGCGGGCGTAGGCGACGAGGGCGTCGTCGTCGCGGGAGGCCGGCGGGTGCGCGGGCGGCCGGTGCGCGGGTTCGACGTCCGGGTGCGGGTCGACGGAGGGGTCTGACAACGGCGTTCCTTGCGCTCGTTCCGGTTCCTGCAGGGAAAGACCGTCCCGCCCGCCGAACGTCCCACATCTTTGCCAAGTCTTTGCACATGCGTGGGTGGGTGCCTCGGGGGCCACGGGATGAGCGCGAACGACCCGGGAGGGCCCGAGCGGACACCCGCCGACACCCACGGGCTCGGCCGCGCGGCCGCCCCCGCGGACGGGGTGCCGGGCCGCCCTGCGCCGCCCCCGGGGCGGATCCGGCCTGCTCAGGGCATGACACACTGGCCCGCAATCCGGCCGGGGGCGGACGATCGGCGGGCCCGAAACCGACGACCCGTCCGCCGACCGGCCATCACCGACCGAACAGGAGCAGGGGTTTGACCGCATCCGCGACGGCCCGTCAGACGGCACTCGACCACCTCAACGACGCGGAACTGGCCGCACTGCTGCGCGACGGGGACCCGCTCACCGGACCGGCCGTCCAGGACGTGATGAGCGAGGTCTTCGCCCGCCACCACACCGCCGTCCTCGCCTACGCCCGCACCTGCTGCCGCGACACGGCGACCGCGCACGACCTGGCCGCCGAAGCCTTCGCCCGGACCTACCGCGCCGTCACCACGGGAAGCGGACCCCACCACGCCTGGCGCCCCTACCTCCTGACCTGCGTGCGCCACGTCGCCGTGGAGTGGGCCCGGGACCGCGCCCGCACCCTCCTCTCCGACGACTTCGACGCCTGGGCCGAGTCGCTGCCCTGCGGTCAGGACACCGACGACACGGTCCTCGCAGCCGAAGAGGGCTCACTCGTCCTGCAGGCCTACCGGTCGCTCCCCGAACGCTGGCAGGCCGTGCTCTGGCACGCCGTGGTCGAACACGAACCCGCCGCCGCCACCGCCAAGCGCCTGGGCATCACCGCCAGCGGCGTCGGCTCCCTCGTCGCCCGCGCGTGCGAGGGCCTGCGCGTGGCCTACCTGCGCGCCCACCTCGACGACACCGCCAGCGACGAATGCCGCCACTACGGCACCATGCTCGCCGCCTCCATCCGCAGGCCCGACAAGCGCACCACCCGCCACCTCGACCGCCACCTGCGGACCTGCACCGGCTGCGCCCGCGCCGAACGCGACCTGCGCGACATCAACGGCCGCCTCGGCGCGATGCTGCCCGTCGGCGTCCTCCTGTGGAACCCCGCCGGCCTCTGGCCGTCCGTCACGGGCCACGGCCTCCACCCGGCCGCGGCCAAGGTGGCCGCGGTGTCCCGGTCCGCCGCCGGCAAGTGGACGCTGACCGCCACCGCGGTCGCCGCCGCCGCAGCGGCCGTGGTCGTCCTGACACCCGGCTCCGGCGGCACACCCGTCCGCACCCCTCCGCCCGCGACCGGCGCCGCGCCCGCCGTCCCGGCGCCGACCCTCGCGGTGGCGCCGGTCGCGGCCGTCGGGGTCGCCGAGTCCTTCCGGCCCGAACCGGCCGCGGTCATCGGCACCCCCACCCGGACGGCCCGGCCGTCGGCGTTCGCGCCGCCCCCGGGCTCCCGCGCCTTCGTCAACCGGATGACCGGCCTGTGCGCCCAGGCCGACCCCGGCGGTGCCCTCACCCAGCGCCCCTGCAACCGGACCGCAGGCCAGACGTGGATCCTGATCCCCGCCGGATCGGGGACGCAGATCAAGAACGTCGGCACCGGTCGCTGCCTGGCAACCGGCGGCAGCACGACCGACGGGGCCCCGCTCGTCCAGCAGGAGTGCGGCGCCGACGGGCGCAAGGAGACGGTCTGGACGTTCTGCGGCGGCCTGGTCGTCAACGCCGCCAGCCGCCTCGTCCTCGGCCTCGAACACCGGCCCGAGGCGGACGACCCGGGCCCGGGAGACCGGCTGACGCAGAGCCAGGACCACGAGGACAGCCCGGCGTTCCGCTGGCAGCAGCGGACATTCGGCGCGTAGGCGCCGCGCAGCCCGGGTCGCGTGCCCGGTACCGGCACACGACCCGGGAAGCCCGCCGTCCCGCGGCTCCGCCGCGGGCGGTGGTCCGCCTCTCAGCCGGGGCCCGCCGTGCGGCCGAGCCCCTCCTCGGCGTGCTCGACCATCCACCGGTTCCCGATGCGGGTGCCGATCTCCAGAACGCGCCCGTAGTGCTCCCGCGCCTCCTCGCGTTCGGCCGCGCGCTCCTCGCACCTGGCCAGGTTGAACAGGCTCCAGCCCGCCAGCTCGTCCTCGCCGGACCCCGCGGCGACCCGAACGGCCGCTGCGTAGTGCTCCTTCTCCCGGAGGGGGTCCCCCGCCTCCGCCGCCAGCTCGGCCAGCTGATGGTGGGTCCAGCCCGCGGGCGCCGTGCAGTGATGACGGGCCTCCGCCACCGCCAGCGCCTGCTCGAAGTACTCCTCGGCCGCGGCCGGCTCGCCCTTCCTGCGCCGGTGGGTGCCGAAGTTGTGCAGGCTCCAGGCCCGCAGGAGCGCGTCGTCGGTCTCGTCGGCGATGCGTGCGGCGCGGGTGAAGAACCGCACGGCCATGTCCGGGTCGTCGGCACGCGAGCGGCAGGAGCCGAGACCGTCCCAGGCCCAGCCCTCCTGCCGTCGGGAACGCAGCTGGATCGCCAGGTCGAGCGCCGACCAGTAGGCGTCCTCGGCACGGTGCAGGTCGCCGTGGTCACGCTCGCGGGTCGCCCGGCGGAGCAGCTCGTCGATGTCGGTCGCCCCCGCGGCGGCCGCCTCCAGGTCCCGGACGACCTCCCTCAGGGAGGCGGCCGCGACGGCCGCCGCGGGGCGCTCGTCCGGGTCCGGCCGCAGGAGTTGACCGATCAGCGGTGCCAGGGCGCCGGCCCTGCGCACCGGCTCCGGAACGCCGCGGCCGATCGCCCAGACCACCTGCGGGAGCGAATCGCCCGGGAACGGGGACCGCCCCTCCACGGCGCAGTACAGCGTCACGCCGAACGACCACATGTCCGAGGCCGGGGACGACGACCCGGCGTGGAGCTGCTCCGGGGCCATGAACTGCGGTGTCCCGGGTGCCGTGCCGGTGGCCGTGAGCGTGATCCCGTCCGGTACCGCGGCGATCCCGAAGTCCGCGATCACCGCCCGGCCGTCCGCCAGCAGGATGTTGGCCGGCTTGACGTCCCGGTGGACCACCCCGTCCGCGTGCGCGGCGGCCAGCGCGGAGGCGACCTGCTCGCCGATCCGCGCCGCCTCCACGACGGAGAGCGGTCCCGACCCCAGGGCCTCCCGGAGGGAACGGCCCTCCACGTACTCCATCACGATCCACGGAAGGCCCTCGTGGTCGGAGAACTGGTCGAACACGGTGACGATGCCGGGATGACGGAGCTTCCCGGCCGCCTGAGCCTCGCGCTCCGCCCGCGCCAGCAGCACCCCGGCCGGCTCCACCGACGATCCCTCGGGAAGCACGAGCCGCTTGAGCACCACGCGGCGGCGCAGCCGCGCGTCGAACGCCAGCCAGGCCTCCCCCTGGCCGCCTTCCCCCAGCTTCCGTTCCAGCCGATAGCGGCTCGCGACTTCCTCGACCGTGTCCGGGTGCGTCATGGAGCCACGTAAGCACGCCGCGGGCCACCGGCGCAGCCGTCTCCCGATCCTCGGGGCCGGCGCACCGGCGGTCATGACGACACGGGACCGGACCGTCGGCCGGGGCGGACCGGACGACATGCCCCTGCCGCTGCATCACATCGTCGTCGACGCCCACGACCTGCCCGCCCTCGCCCGGTTCCGGGCCGAGGTGCCGGGTCGGCGGATCCTCTCCGAGCGGGAGCGGGAGGTCGTGATCGGGCCGGACGAGACCGCGCCCGTGGGAATGTGCTTCATGCCGGGGACCGACCGGAAGGCCGTCGAGAACCGTCTGCACCTCGACCTGACGACCCGCGCGGCGGACCGGGAGGCCGAGATCGAGCGCATCCTCGTACTCGGCGCCCGCACGGTGGACGTCGGCCGGAGCGGCGACGAGTCATGGACCGTGCTCGCCGATCCGGAGTGGAACGAGTTCTGCGTCGTCCGCCCGAAGGAGACCCTCATCGCCCAGAGCCTGGAGCGGGCCCCGCGGGGGCGGGTGCCCGTAGTCCGTCCCGATCCCCGCCTCCGTTCGCCGTGTCGGCGTGGGCCCGGCCCCTCCCGGCCGCGGCGAGGTGGTGCCGGCCGGTGGCAGTGGACCGTGGTGGATACTCTGCGGATGGACAGCACCTCGATCCGGAACTCCTACGACGCGGTCGCCGACGAGTACGCGCAGGGCCTCACCGCGGACCTGGCCTCGAAGCCGTTGGACCGTGCCATGCTGACGGCCTTCGCCGAGCAGGTCCCGAAGGGCGGGCCGGTGGCCGACGTCGGGTGCGGTCCCGCGCAGGTGGCGTGCTTCCTGGACGACCTCGGGGTGCCGGTCCTGGGCCTGGACGTGTCACCGGGCATGGTCGCTGCGGCGAGGCGGCGCCGTCCGGGCCTCGACGTGCGGGTCGGCTCGATGCTGGACCTTCCGCTGGCGGACGGAGAGCTCGCCGGCATCGCGGCGTTCTACTCGCTGATCCACCTGCAGCCCGACGAGCGGCCACGCGCCTACGCGGAGTTCGCCAGGGTGCTGCGCCCGGGAGGTCTCGTCCTCGTGGCCTTCCACGCGGGCGAGGAGGTCCGGCACCGGGACTCCTGGTTCGACCGCCCGGTCTCGCTCGACTTCTTCGCGCTGCGCCCGGAGGACGTCGCCGCAGGTCTCGCGGATGCCGGGCTCGCCCTTGCGGCCACGCTGATGCGGGGGCCGTACCCGGGGGAGGCCGACACCGAGCGTGCGTACCTCCTGGCCCGCAGGCTCTGACCCGCGCGGGGGAGGCTCCTGAGCCAGGTCCCGAGCGGTCGGCGGTGTGCCGCGTGGCACGTGCGTCGTGACGCAACGCCGAGGGGCCCGTACCGGGCATGTGCACGGTACGGGCCCCTCGCTGCCGGGTGGGTGCCCTGGCAGGAACGACTACAGCGGGCGAATGTTCTCCGCCTGCGGGCCCTTCTGGCCCTGCGTGACGTCGAACTCGACCTTCTGGCCCTCGAGCAGCTCACGGAAGCCGTTGGCGTTGATGTTCGAGTAGTGGGCGAAGACGTCCGGGCCGCCACCCTCCTGCTCGATGAAGCCGAAGCCCTTTTCCGAGTTGAACCACTTCACAGTGCCATTAGCCATTAAAGATCTCCTTCGAGGGGCTGTCCGGAGCTCGCACTACGCGGGTTCCGTGTCGCCGTGATGAGCACCCGCCCGGGCAAGAGCCGGGAAACAAAAATGCGCCTGCGAAATACATCAGCAGGCGCACACAAAGTTTCATGGGAACCACTACTGCAACGAAATCCACTGTAGCAGGCCGACCCCGCCGGCGGGTGGACATCGCACCCCGAGTTTTTCGGAGGCCCTTCCACCGGGTCGCCGCCGCAGGCCGTCCGGTCCGTCAACGCGCCAGGGGAGTGGGCCGGTTGGAGCGGGCGCGGTGCTCGTTCGAACCGCGGCTCTCCGAGAGAACGGCAACACTTCGGGTGCGGCGCGCCGTCGCCCCTTACTGCGGACGGCCCCGTGCGGACGGTGCATTCGGTGTCCGGCCGCAACCCGGGCGGCGTGCTGCACGGCGACGTCGGGCTTTTCGGCTCCACCCGCCGGGTGCCACGGAAAGGGCCGCGCGCTTGCAGCTGCCAAAGGGTTGCGAAGCGCTGCGGGAGAGTTCGCCGCCGGTGTCGGGGGAGGCACCGCGGGGACGTCGACCCCGCGCCGCCCGCGCCGCGGGCGCAGCCGCCCGGCGGGCCGGGCGGCCACGGTTTCTGTGCCGTGGAGGGCGGCGGGGGCCGGAGCTGTGTCTAGGCTGGGACCCATGCCGAACCCAGACGGGCTGCTCGTCGACATCGCCGCGTTGGTCGAGTCCGAGCACAGCAATCAAATGTCCCTGACCGTGGTCGTCCCCGGAGCGGTGATCACCGGCAGGCTCGCGCCGATGGCCCTGTGGCAGGAGCGCGTGGCGGAGGTCCTCCAGGCCTCGGACCACCTGAAGCCGTTCGCGGCGCTCTTCGCCCCGCCCCCCGACGGACCGACCGAACGGCCCACCCACCTCCACCTCCATCGGGCGAAGATCCTCCAGGGCAGCTTCGCGCTACCCCACACCGGCGGCATGTACCGCATCGCCATCGAGGACATCAGCAGCTGGACCATCGGTGACCTCGGCTACGTGAACACCTGACAGCCGCGCCGGGGCGCACGCCGGCCGCGCGGGGCCGGGCCACGGGCCCACCCCCGCACCGGCGCGTCCCCCGACGGTGCCCGTGATGCCCGGATGCATGGTGTACCGGGCGTTCGGAGCCGTCCTCCCACGTCGGTCGCGCATCCGCACGCCCTGCCCGACCCGCTGCGTGCGGCGGGACGATGGGCGGGCGGGAATCCGGCCGGGGGAGACCACCGGCCGCCGTCGCAGTGCGGGCGGCGGCCGGTGGTCGTCGGCCGGTGCCCGATCCGTGCACCGCCGGGGAAGGGGAGAGGGACATGGCCGTGGTGATGTCGATGGACTGGGCCGGAGTCACGCCGGAGCAGTACGACACGGTGCGGGACGCCGTCGACTGGGAGGAGGTCCCGGCGGCCGGGGGCCAGGTCCACGTGGCCTGGTTCGACGCGCAGGGCCTGCACGTGACCGACGTGTGGGACTCGCAGCAGGCCTTCGAGGCGTTCCTCTCCCAGCGGCTGGCGCCGGCCGTGGAGAAGGCCGGCATCACCGGCGCCCCCGAGGTCTCCTTCAGCCCGCTGCACCGCCGCTTCGTCGCCCCGGGAGTCAGCGGCGCCGAGTAGCCGCCCCCGCGGTGGTGGCCCGGACGACCGCTCCGGCCGCCACCGCCACCGCGAGCGCCACCGCCACCGCGAGCGCCCCGGCCACGCCGACGCGCTGTCGTCATGACGGTGGCTCACCGCGCGTGCCGGGCAGGCCCGCCCGAGTGCACGACCGGACCGCTGCCGCGGCCGTCCCCCGTCCTCGTGCACCGCCGGTCGGGCGCGGTGGGCGGCCCGGCCGGGCCGGCGGAAATCCGGTGGGAGGTACCGGCCCCGCCCGGCCAGAATGACCGCATGCCGCACCACGCTGAACGGTTGCTCGCCGACGTCGACCCGCTCCCGTACCCGGACCGCCAGCGGCTCGTCGCCCGCAGAGCCCGCGAACTCGCCGCCGACGGGCAACTCCCCGCGCTGCTGTCCGAGCTGGAGCACTCCGGCGTGTACGGCCGCCGGCTGGCCGCGCTCGCCGCGTCGGCCGGCTGCGCCACCGAGTACCTCACCGAGCGGCTGACCGACCCCGACCCGGTGGTCCGCGGGTACGCCCTGCGGACCGCCCGCACCCAGGACGTCCCGGACGAGGCGATCGAGGCGGCCTTCACCGGCGCCTCCTGCACCCTGCGCCGACAGCTCGCCCGGGTCGTCCGGCACGGCCGTCGGCACCGGCTCGCCGAACGGCTGGTGGGCCGCCTGCGCGCCGAGTGGGGCGACGCCGAGGCCGGCCGGCTGCTCTCCGCCTGCAGCCCCGAGTCCGTCGCCCGGACCCTGCCCGACCTCGCGCACGCCGTCCCGCTCGCACCCCTCGCCGCACGCTTCCCGGACGAGGTCCTGGACCACCTGGAGCGAGTCCTCGCCGAGCACCCCGGGACGCTGCGGCTCGGGCAGTCACCCGAACTCGCCGACGTCCTCGCCGCCACCGTGCGGGCCCGCCCCGAACGGGCCCTCGACCTGCTGGAACGGTTCAGCCCGGACCTCCCGCTGCGCCACGACCTCCTGCCACCGCTGGCCGCCGCCGACGCCGAACGCACCGTCCGGCTCCTCATCGACCCGCGGCGCGGCACGGCCCGGCCCTACACCGTGCCGCCCACGAGCGGCACCCTGCGCCGGCTGGTGCGCGCCGACCCGCCCTCGCTCCCCGCCCTCGGCCGTCACTGGCTGGCCGTGCCCCGCTGCTTCGCCGCCCTGCTGCGCGCCCTCCCGCCGGGCCGGCGTGACGCGTTCCTCGACGCCGTGTACGACGGCGCCGTCCCGCGGACGGCCGAACTCCCCCTCCTGCTGCCGCTGTTCCCGCACACCCGGCGCCACGCCGAGGCACGGCGGCAGGTCGCCGCGCTGCGCGTCCAGGGCCGGCCCTGGGCCGGGATCGCGTCCTTCCTGGCACACCTGCCCACCGAGGAGGCGCAGCCCGAGCTGCGCGCCGCCCTCTCCCGCCCGGACGCCGAGGACCGGGCCGCCGCCTGGACGGCCCTGCTCGCCAACGCGGCCGCCTCCGACGACCGGGACGCCGTCCAGGACGCGCTCGGACTGCTCCCGCGGCTGCGCAACGAGCAGGACCCGGTGCGCAGCGCCGCGCTGACCGCGCTCGCCCAGGTCCCCGCCCGGCTGCTGACCCCGGCGGCGGTGCCCCTGCTCGACACCGCCGTGCAGGACGCGGTCGACGCCCGGGACTGCTCCTACGCCACCCGCGCCGCCCTGCAGCGGCTGATCACCGAGGTGCTGCGCGAGCACGCCGTCGCCGGCGGGGCCGAGCTGGTCGACTGGGCGCTGCGGAGCCTGCGCACGGTCGCCGGACAGACCGGCGCGGTCGAACTCGGCGGGCTGGAGCACCGGCTGCGGCGGGGCCAGGAGCACGCCGTGTTCGCGACCCTCCGGCCGTGGCTGGACACCATGGCCGACACCGCCGAGTACTGGCTGCTGTTCTCCCTGGCCAGGGCGCTCGGCCGACGCGCCCGCGGCATCCCCGAGCTGCAGGAACTCCTCCTGCACGCCCTCCAGTTCGGCTCGGACGCCGCCTTCACGACGGCCGCCGCCCTGTGGCTGGACGACCCGTGGACCCGCGACGTCCGGGTCGCCGGGATCCTCGAACTCGAACCCTCCGCCGCCGTCCTGCCGCCGGTGCGGGACGTGCTGGTCGCACGGCGCACCGACCTGCTGGACCCGCTGCTCGCCCCCGTGCCGCTGTACGGTCGGTTCCTGAAGCGCCCGGCGCGGGCGACCCCGGCCCCGACCCACGCGGCGAGCCGCTGGACGCCGCGCCAGTGGCGGGCCGCCGCCCGGCTCGCCGCCGCGGTGGCGAACGACCCCACCCTGCCGCTGCACAGGCGCGGCGATGCCGTCCACGCCGCCGCCGCGATCCCCGAGTACGGCGAGGCCGTCGTCCGCGCCCAGCTGGACGCCGCCGAGGTCGTGGTCGCCGAGGCGGCACTCGCCGCCCTGGCCCGGACGGACCGGCCCGCCGACGCGCTGGGCGACCTGCTCGACCACGCGGGCGGCGACCGCGCCCGGGTCGCGGTGTACGCGGCCACCCGGGCCGCCCGGTACGCCCCGCCCGGCGAACTCGCCGAGCGGCTCGGCGAGCTGCTGTCCGGCGTGCAGGGCAGCAAGGTGACCAGCCGCAAGGAGGCCGTGCGGCTGGCCGCCGAACACCTGCCGACGCAGGCCGCCGCCGAGCTGCTGGTCGCCGCCTACCGCGTGGAGGGCCAGCACCGCGACGTGCGGGCCGCGGCGGTCGCGTTCGCCACCGACCTGCTGGACGCCGAACCGGTCTGGGAGCTGCTCGCCGACGCCGCCGGACAGGCCCCGCCGCCCGTGCGCCGCGCCGTCCTGCGGGCCCACCCGGCGCACCTCCCCGAGACCCACCGGGCGCGCTACGCCCGGCTGGTGGCCTCCGTCGCCGCCGCGCCCGACCCGGAGGTCGCGGCGCCCGCCCTCGCCGCACTGCCGCGGTGGGCCGTCTGGGCGCCGGAGACCGCGGACGTGGCCCGACGCGCCGTCACCGACCTGGCGAACCGAGGCGGCTGGCGGGAGGCCGCGGCGGCCGTCCACGCGCTCGCCGCCTCCGGGTTGCCGCACCCGATCGGCGGCGCCGCCCCCGGCAGCCTGCTGCACCGCACCGTCGCCGAACTCGCCGCCGCCACCCGGACGGACACCCCCGACGTCGGGGACGACCGCGACCTGCCGGCCCGCCGCCGGCTCGCCCACCTCGCCGACCTCCCCTCCGACGAACGCCACCGGCCGCTGCTCGCCGGCGTCGCCGACCTGCTCACGGCCGAACCCGAGCTGGCCGGCATCAGGACGGCCGCGCTCTGCCGGCTGGTGGACCCGGTCGCAGGGCCGAAGGCGCTGGCGGCCGCGCTCGCCGCGCTCGCCGACGCCCACCTCGGCCGGCCGGCGGCGGCCGCGATCACCGCGGCCGTCCTGCTGCGGCAGCACACCTCCGGCCCGCTGCCGCCGCCCGGGACACTCGACGCGCTGACCCGGACGGCACGCCGGAACGGGGACACCGGCCCGGCCGCCGGGCTGTTCGCGACCGCGCTGACCGAGGTGTTCGGGGACCGCCTCGGCTGGCCCGAGGAGTGGCGGGGCCTGCTGCGGGAGTTGCGCCGCCACCCCTCGGCTGACGTCCGGGAGCGTGCCCTCGCGGCGGTCACGCACCGGGAGTGACCTGCGGCCGGGACGTTCCCAGGGCCCCCGCACCATGGAGGCGAACGATTCCGCGGGTGCGGCCGGCCCCCCCCGCCCCCCGGGGCCGGCCGCACGACCACCGAACCGAGGACGCCCGCCTCCTCGCCCGTAGATGGTTCGAGCTGCGCGAGGCACCGCGGTGCGGGCCGGCCGCCCCGCAGTGAGCACGGCCGTACCGGCCGGGGGCAGCTGTGGCCGCTCGACCCGGGCGCCGGCCGGAACCGAGGGCTGACGGCCGGCCGCCCGGGCTCGCAGGGGGTGGCATGGACCTGCGCAGGCGGGGCAGGCGATGGCCGGATCCGTCGGCCGACGCCCGGAGGTGTTCATGAGCATGGCCATGGTGCTGCTGCTGATCCCGCTCGCGTTGGCGGCGATCCTCACCGCGACCGCCCCCTCGCCCGCCCACCGCCATCGCGGTCCACGCGCCGCGGCCGTCCGCGCCGACAGGGCGCCCGGCCCCCGCCACGCCCGGCCGCCCGCTGACCCCCGACGGCCTGCCGACCGGCCATGACGGCCTGCCGAACCCGTCGGTCGTCCGTCACACGGTGCGTGGTCACACGCCGGACGGCCGATGGATGGGAAGGTGGTGCGCCATGGGAGGGACTGATCACCGACCCTGACCGGCCGGCACTCCGCCGACCGGCAGGCGGCACTCCCCGCCCGACGAAGCGAAACCCCGAACGACGAGAAGGCACCGACTTGGCAACCGACTACGACGCCCCGCGCGACACCGGCGACGGCGGCAGCAACGACGAAAGCATCGAGGCGCTGAAGGGGCGCCGCGACGACAAACAGAGTTCCGCGGTCGACGTCGATGTCGAGGCCGTCGAAGGGCTGGAGCTTCCGGGCGCCGACCTGTCCGGCGAGGAACTCACCGTCCAGGTCGTGCCCCTGCAGGAGGACGAGTTCACCTGCATGACCTGCTTCCTCGTCCACCACCGCACCCAGCTCGCCGGCACCGACAAGAACGGCCAGCCCGTCTGCCGCGACTGCGCTCCCTGATCGCCGTAGAGAGCGGTCGAACCGGCCGTACCCCGATCGGCGCACAGCCCGGACACCACGCGTGGCGCGTGGCGCACGGCGCGTCGGTCGGGGCGCGGCCGGGTGTGTCCGAGGGCGAGGAGCCGGACATCCTGGCGGAAACCGCCGTCACGTACGGCCCGGAGGTCGAACGCCGTCGTCCCCGTCGGGCAGGTGCGGGTCGGGGGCCGGGCACTCGCGGTGCGAGAGGCCCCAGACGTTGACCTTGTCGAGGATCAGATCGGCGAGCGGTGGGGAGTCGTAGCTCTCGCGGTCCGTGAAGGTGAAGCTCACTTGCACGTCCTCGGCCGGTTCGGTCACCAGGGAACGCTGGTCGGGGAGGCCCGGGTACTCCACGGTCTCCCACCGGCAGCCCGCCCCGACGAGCGCGGCCGTCAGGTGCGACTCGGTGATGCGGGAGTCGACGGTGCGCGGCCCGGCGGGGCCGGGAATCTCCAGTTCCCGGTGCCACGCCGGGACGATCATCGAGTCCACCCGGCGACAGCGGCAGACGACCAACTGGATGCTGCCGTAGCCGAACCACCGGGGCCAGCACTCCTGCGAGTACACCCGGCCGCCGGCCTCCGGCTCGCCGTACACCGCCGCCAGGTCCCCGAGCGCGGCACCGTGGCGCAGCGCACCCAGCCGTCCCGTTCCGGCCAGGACGGCCAGTTCCCCCAACAAGTCCATGCGGCCGATCATCGCACCTCTCCGGCGGGTCACCGTGCGGGGCGACGTCCGGGGGCTGAAAGTCGGTGGACTGAATTCGGGCGACGCCCCGGTCGGCGGGTTGTTGGCGTGCGGCACATGCGTGCGCTGAGCGACTCCGAGATCCACGGATCCTTCGTCAACTGCTCGAAGGGCGAGGCCCGTCGGCTGCCGGTGCCCCGCGACCCGGCCGGCCCGACCTGGCCGGACCTGGACTTCCTCGGCCGGCGGGACGGCGGCGCACCCGACCGGGCCTACCTGGTCGCCGACCGGGCGGACGGTCCGGTCGGCATCACCCTGCGGGTGCCGACGGGCCCGCGCCGCAGCCTGACCCGCACCAACGTGTGCTCGCTCCGCATCACCTCGCACGCCGGTTCCGGGGTGGCACTACTGGCTGCCCGCCGGGCCGGCGAGGCCGGCCGGGAGGGCAACACGGTCGGCACCTACCTCTCGCCGACCCGGCCTGCTCGCTGTACGTCCGCGGCCTGAGGAAGTCCGCCCTGGTGACCCGGCCCGACGAGTCACTGCCGCTGGAGGAGCAGATCGCCCGACTGACGGGGCGCTTGGACGACTCCCTCACGAAGGTGCTCGCGAGCTGACCCGGGCCGGTCCGGACCGCCGGAGGCCGCGGCGCGGAGACGAACGCCACGACGAGCGCCACCCCAGCAGCGCCGAACAGGCCGACCGTCCGCCCGGACGCAGGTGTCGGCCCCTGCTGCGCCGCGCCCCCCAGGAGCACTACGGCCGGGCGAAGGCGTGCCTCATGCCCGGGATCAGCGGTATTCGCAGAGGTAGGCGGTCTCGCCGTCGACCTTGAGGTCGAAGACGCTGTTGCCCGGGACGTCGAACCGGGTGCCGGCGGCGAAGGTCTCCCAGTCGTCGGCGCCGGGCAGCTTGACGGTCAGGGCGCCGCTGATCACGTGCATGGTCTCCGGGGCGGTGGTGTCGAACCGGTACTCGCCCCGGGCCATGACACCGATGGTCGCCGGCCCGTGCTCCTGTTTGAAGGCGATCGACTTGACGGTGCCGTCGAAGTATTCGTTGACCGTGAACATGGGCATCCCCCTCGGGGAACGGGCGGGAACGAGCGGGCCGCTCGCCGCGTGCTGGGTGTCGGCACGGGAAAGCTACAGGTGGCGCCGTCGGGGCCGTCGGTCCGTCTCGCCCCGCGGAACAGGTGCGCGCGGGTGCGATCCGCCCACGACCACGGCTCAGGTGTAGGCCGCCGTGTCCCGCACCGCACCGAACCGGGGAAAGGTCCGCTCCACCGTGAAGTCGTGCTCGTCGGCGGCGAACCCGGACATCGCGTCGGCGACGAACTCCAGCTCGTATCCGTGGTCGCTCGCGGCCCGGGCCGTGGACTCGACCCCCATCGTGGTGACCAGCCCGGCGAGCACCAGTGTGTCCACGCCCCGCTCGCGCAACCGCTCGTCCAGGTCGGTGCCGTGGAACGCACCGACGGTGCGCTTGACGACCTCGATGTCGCCGGGGTGGACCAGACCGTCGGCGAAGCCGCTGCCCGGCGGCTGCTCGGGGGTGTTCGGCCGCTCGACCCGGACCAGCACCACCGGGCGACCGCTCGCCCTGAACGCCTCGGCCAAGCGGCGGCAGCGCGTCAGCACCTGGTCGCCGGAGTGCGGGGCGAGGGGCAGGGCGATGATGCGTGGCATCAGGTCGACGAGGATCAGCGCAGAGGTCACGGAGTCGATCGTAGGCCAGGACCCGAGGCCGTCCTCCGTCGGCGGTACCAACGGGCGGGCTCTCCGGGCTCGTTCGTCCGGCGGCTCGTCCGACCGCCCGTCAGGTGTTCGTCAGGTGGCCGTCCGCCGCTTCGTTCGCCGCTCCGGCCGCCGGACAACTCGGCTGCGGTCGGCGGTACGCCGCGACTAGCCTGGCGGCCTCTACGGACCACAGGAGGTCACGGTGCTGGTCATGCCCGGGCGGCGGACGTCGACGATGGAGCTGTTGGCCGTCGAGGCGGCCGGTCGTGGGATGGAGGTCCGGGCGGCTGAGGACCTCGGCCCGGTGCCCGGTCCGGCGCATTGGTACGGCGGGCCGCTCGCGGGTGCGCGGCTGGCGGGCCGGCTCGGGTTCGCGCTGCTCGAACCGGTGGACGACTGGCTCGCCGAGCTGCCGGAGGAGTTCACCGGCCGGGACGTCCGCTCGGCGACCGTCGCGGACGCGCGGGCGCTGGAGCGGCCGACGTTCGTCAAGCCGCCGCGCGACAAGTCCTTCCCGGCGGCCGTCTACGCCGACGGCTCCCGGCTGCCCGCGGACCTGGACCCGGCGACGCCGGTGCTGCTCTCCGAGGTGGTGACCTTCGCGGCCGAGTACCGGCTGTTCCTGCTGGACGGGCGGATCGCCGCGGCGAGCCGGTACGCGGTGTTCGGCCGGCTCGACCCGCACCCGCTGCACGCGGACGCGACGGACCGCGCCGACCGGGCCACCACCGGGGAGATCGCCGAGTTCGTCGACCGGCTGGTGGCCGCGGCCGGGCAGAGCCTGCCGAGCGCCGTCGTCCTGGACGTCGGGCAGCTGCTCGACCCCTACCGCCCGGGCCACCGCTGGGCCGTGGTGGAGGCCAACATGGCCTGGTTCTCGCACGCGTACGCCGCCGATCCGGCCCGGGTGCTGGACGTGGTGCTGCGGGCGGCGGGGCCGCGCGAGCGGGTACGGCCGGACGATCTGGCGTTCGTCCGGCACTGATCCGGTTCGAGTGCCGACGGGGTGCCGGCCGGCCGGCCGCCGTCCCGCCGGGACGGTGGGTCAGACGACGGCGAGCCGGTCCACCAGCAGGTCCACCCTCCGCTCGGCGTCCTCCGGCAGCAGCCGGCCGGCCCGGGTCAGGGTCGCGATGCCGTGCAGCGACGCCCAGAACACCTCGGTGAACAGCCCCGGCTGGACGCCGTCCCCGGCGACCTCTCCCAGGGTCTCCATCAGCGCGGCGAAGGCGTCCTTCAGCGGCTCCGGGGTGTCCTCCTGCGCGTACGCCAGACCGCCGTCGAGCTGGAACAGGGCGTCGTAGACCGCCGGGTTGCGCTCGGCGAAGGCGAGGTAGGCACGGGCGAGAGCGGCGACCCGCGCGCGCGGGCCGTCCGCGGCGGCCGCCGCGGCCCGCACCGCCACGGCCATCTCGGCGGCACCGTCGAGGGCGACGGCGCCGATGATCTCGCGCTTGCCGCGGAAATGGCTGTAGAGGACGGGCTGGCTGTACTCGATGCGCTCGGCGAGCCGACGGGTGGTGACCGCGTCCCACCCCTGCTGCTCGGCGAGTTCACGGGCCGTGGCCACGATGAGGCGTTCGCGGTCCGCCCGTTCGCGTTCCTTGCGCTGCTGTACCGACATGCCTCGATCCTAGCATCGCTAGACAATCGAGCGGCAGTAGTACTAGCGTTGCCTCATCGGCTAGCAATGCTAGATACCAGGAGGAGTCGTCATGCTCAATGCGCTCGAGGTCTTCACCACCGTGGCCGTCGGCCTGATGGTGGGGGTGGAGTTCTCCGTCGCCTTCGTCATGAACCCGATCTTCAAGGCGCTTCCCGAGGAGGGCCGGGTGCTGGGCCGCGCCCACGGGGGCCGGATGCTCGGCGCCGTGATGCCCGTCTGGTACATCGGCTCGCTCGTCCTCGGCGTCGTCTGGGCCGTCGCCGGACGGCACCACCAGGGCGTCGGCCTGGTCGTCGCCGCCGCCGCACTGCTGATCGTCAGCGTGGTGATGTCGCTCCTGCTGCTCGTCCCGATCAACAACCGGAGCAAGACCTGGACCGGCGAGAACCGGCCCGAGGACTGGGAGGAGCAGGGGGACCGCTGGGACCGCTACCACTACGTCCGCGTCGCCGTCCTCATCGGCGCCTTCACCCTGCTGGTCGCCGCCCTCGCCTGAGCCCGCGGCACGGAACGTGCACGTGCGGGCGCCTTCTGTGGTGCGCCCAACTCCTAGGGCATGTCTTCAAGGGTGCGCGGATGCCCCATGGAGGTGCCCCCAGCGCCCCTGAATCGACCACCCGAGTGCCCGTTGAGGGCAACTCCTAGCGCGGGACGTGCTGTTCGCCGAGCGTGCGCAGGCCGCGGGTGAGTGCGGTGCGCTGCGGTTCGGTGAGCCCCGCGGTCAGTTCGGCGTCCGCGGCCTCGGCGGCCTCCGCGCAGCGGGCGAGCAGCCGTCGGCCCTCGGTGGTGAGGGTGAGGACCTGGCGGCGGCGGTCCTCCGGGTCGCGGACGCGTTCGACCGCGCCGAGTTCCTGGAGCTGGTCGGCGAGCGCCACGATCAGGCTGGGGGCGACGCCGAGGCGGGTGGCCAGCTCCTGCTGCGAGGCGGCGGATCCGGCGTCGAGTGCGGCCAGCAGGCCGGCGTGCTTGGGCTTGAGTCCGAGTTCCTCGACCCGGTCGGCGAATCGGTCGGACGCCAGGGCGCCGAGGGTGCCCAGGTTGAAGACGATCGTGGCGCGCAGTGCCGCCGCTCCCTTGACATCGCTCATGACGAGAATGGTACCGTCCTCATATCGTTCGAAGCTCGAATGATTCAGGGGGAGTCGGAATGGGCGTTCTGTCGGCGGTCAACGCACTGGCCGCACTGGTGAGCGCGGGATCGAGCGTGGCGGGGGTGCTGCGTCCGGGCCTGGGGCTGCCCGAGGGCGAGCCGGTCACGGTCGGGACGCACGTGTACGCCCGGGCGTACGCCGCGCGGGCGGTGCCCCTGGGGGTGGCGACCGCGGTGGCGGTGACCGCGGGCGGCGCGGCGGCGGCCTGGCCGATGCTGCTGGTGTCCGGTCTGGCGCAGATGGGGGACTCGGCGATCGGCTTCCGGCAGCGCAGCCTCGGCATGGGCTTCGGGGCCGGCGCGTTCGCGGTGCTGCACCTGGTCTCCGCCTGGTGGGTGGCCCGGTGAACGGGGTGACGGCGGTCGACGTCCTGGCGTTCGGCGCCGAGCTGGCCGTCTACGCGGCGGCCGGCTGGTGGGCGTGGCGCAGGCCCGGCCGGCGCGCCGTGCGGCTGGTCGCCGCCGCGGCGGCGGTGGCCGGACTCGCCCTGCTGTGGGGGTGGTTCGCGGCACCCACGGCCGACCACCCGCTGCACGGGGCGGCCCGGGTGGCGTTCGAGGTCTGCTGGTTCGGTGGGGGTGCGGCGGCCGCGGTCCGTGCGGCCACCGGGAGGTCGCGGATGCCCGGAGGGCCCGGCCGGCCGGGGCGTTGAGCGTGTCGCCGTCCGGCCCACCCGAACCGACCCCCGGGCGGACGCGGGGGTCACACCCCGTGGGGCCCCAGGTGCTCCGTCCCTTACGGTCGACCGTCGCCACCATGATCCGGAACGCCGGCGGGGCGCGGCCTGAGTGCCCGTGCTCAATTCCCGGGACGGGAGCGGGACGGGCCGAAGGTCGAGCGGCAGGACGGTGGCGGATGCCGTCGCCGCTCTGGGACGATCACCGGGCCGTCGGAAGATCATGGGGAGGGAACATGGCCGGAGCGGTCCTGCTCGGTCTGCTGGTGCTCGCCGCCGCCGGGGCGGTCTGCGTGGTGTGGGCCGCACGCGGCTCGCCGCGCGGGGTCCGCGCCGTCGCGGCCGTGACGCCCGTCGCGGGCGAAGTGCTGCGACAGCTCGACGCGGGCCGTGGCGGGCACCCGAAGCGGTCGGGCGGCGACGGCGACTGAGGCGCGCGCCGCGCCGTCGCATCCCGTGGCCAGGCCCGCCCGGCATGCGGCGGCCCGTTCCCGTGCGGGGGCGCGCCGTCCCGGGCCGGAGGTCTGGACCATTTGACTTCGAGTGCACTCCAGCAACCAAACTGTCGCCCGCGGGCCGCAGTCGGCGGTCCGTGGGAGGAGAACCGGCATGCAGTACCGCACGATCGGCACCGACCCGAAGACCCGCCGCGAGGTCAGTGTGCTCAGCCTCGGCGCCATGCTGATGGGAACGCTGACCGACGAGGCCACCTCGTTCGCCGTGCTGGACCGCTACGTCGAGGCCGGCGGTACGTTCATCGACACCGCCAACAACTACGCCTACTGGCTCGACGGCAGCCAGGGCGGCGCGAGCGAGGAGCTCCTCGGCCGCTGGCGCCGCAGCCGGGGCATCACCGACGAGGTGGTGATCGCCACCAAGCTCGGCGCCCGGCCGCTCGCGCCCGGCACGGGCTACGTGGAGAACGGCGAGGGACTGTCGGCCGAGATCATCAGGGAGCAGTCCGAGCGGAGCCGGCAGCGGCTCGGCGTCGAGAAGCTCGACCTGCTGTACGCGCACATCGAGGACACCCGGGTGCCGCTGGCCGAGACGGTCGAGGCCTTCGGCGTACTGGTGGACGAAGGGTCCGTGGGCCTGCTGGGCGTCAGCAACCACTGGAGCTGGCGGATCGAGCGGGCCCGCAACCTCGCGGCGGCGGCCGGGCTGCCCGGGTACGAGGTGCTCCAGTACAGCCACAGCTACTTCCGCCGTCGGGCCGACCTGCCGGGCGCGCTGAGCCCCGACGGCGACCAGGGCGCGGTTGCGGGCGACCTGCTCGCCTACGTCCGGGAGAACCCCTCGCTCGCCCTGGTGGCGTACTCGCCGCTGCTCGGCGGCGGCTACGTCCGGGCGGACAAGCCGCTCGGTGCGGCCTTCGACCACGCCGGCACCCCCGCCCGGCGGGCCGCGCTGACCGCGGTGGCGGCCGAGACCGGAGCCACCGTCAACCAGGTGGTGCTGGCCTGGCTGATCGGCGGCGAGGTCCCGGTCGTCCCGCTGGTCGGTGCCTCCTCGGTGGCCCAGCTGGACGAGAGCCTGGCCGCCGTCGACCTCACCCTGACGGCCGACCAGCGGGCCGGGCTCGACGCCGCCCACTGACCGGTGTCCCCGGCGCTCCGCGGCCGCCCGGGCCCTGACCGGGAGCCGGACCGGTCGGCCGGCGGGAGGGGGCAGGCGTCAGTCCTCACCGGTGGCGACGACCACCACCGCGTGGCCGTTGCCGATGCCGACGACCGCCGCGTCGAAGGTGGCCTCGCTGACCGGCGCCCAGTGGACGTTGCCCGTGGCACCCTCCCGGTAGGCGGCGTAGCCGTTGGCCCGCCAGTCGGCGCCGGGCCCGAGCAGGTCGACGAGGCCCCGGGCGACCGCCTCCGCGACGGGCCGCAGGCCGCCTTCGCCGGTGCGGTACACGAGGTCGCGCAGGAGCGTGGCCGCGGTCCACGGGACGATCTCCCCGGACGGGATCCCGATCTTGAGGGCCGCGTCCATCCGCGCGGGGTCGCGGGGCCCGCCGTGGCCGTGCCGGCAGTCCCGGCAGTGCACCGCGAGCAGACCGGTGGGCTCCAGCACGTCCCAGCAGAGCTGCCCGTGGCTGCGGCCGTCGTCGGGCCCGAGGTGGACGACGCGGTGCCGCGACGCCCCCAGCTCGGCGAGCCACGTCGCGAGGTCGGGATCGGGCCCGAGGTCGTACGGCTCCGGTCGAAGCCCGAAGGAGAGGTCCATGCATGCCCCTGTGGGACCGCGCGGGCGCCGCGCGGCCGATGGTGTCCGGCGGCCGCCGGTTCGGCGGCCCGCCCGGTAGGACGGCCTCCGGCGCCGCGGCGTTCCGGATCGCGGGGACTCCGTCGGTCCGCCCGTGCGGCCTGCGCCTGCCGGAGCGGCCCGCGGTTCCTTCACCCGGCCGGCGGCGCACCCTCCGCCCGATCGTGTGGCGCGTCCGCAACCCGTGGTGGCGGTGATCGCGCGGCCGGGGTCCGGACGCGATAAGGGACGCATGGCGCACACTGTCGAGAACGCGGACGTCGAGATCAAGGTCACCGTGTCCGGCGAGGCGGCCGCGGAGGCCTGCGGGACGCTGGAGCTGGACCCCGAGGACGGGAGGCACCGCACCGTCCACTTCTGGGACGGTCCGCGCCGCAGCGACGGCGGCGTCGAGTTGCCGCTGCTGGACGACGGCCTGGTGATCCGTCTGCGGAAGACCAGGAAGTCGGACAAGGATGATCTGACGGTGAAGCTCCGCCCCTGCGACCCCGACCGGCTTCCCGCCGGTTGGCGGACGCCGCAGGAACAGGAGGAGTGGGAATTCAAGATCGAGGAGGACTGGACCGGCCGCAACCGCGTCTGGGCCGCCTCGCTGAAGGTGGACGGCGACTACGGCCGGCCGACCACCGACGACGGGCAGTCCAGCCAGCCCGAACTGACCGACGAGCAACGCGACCTGCTCGACCGAGCGGGCTTCGGCGGCGACCGGCTGAAGGACCTGGTGGCGCTCGGCCCCATCGACTCCGTCCAGTGGAAGCCCTCGCTGCGGGACCTGATCCACCCGGTCACCGCCGAACTCTGGACGGTCGCCGACCAGGGGCTCGGCTTCCTCGAACTCTCCGTCCGCACCGGCCCCGCGGAGGCCTCCGCCGCGCAGGAGCTGCTCGTCCGGACGCTGCGGGACCGCGGCCTGCGCGTCTCCGACCGCCCGGAGTCCAAGACCCGCACCGCCATGACCGCCCTCGCCCGCGCGATGTCCCGCTGAGCGGTCCGCCGGTGCCCGCTCCGCCCGGGACGGGCTGCTGAAACGGTCCCGCGGTCCCGCGGGGTGGGTCGGGCTCCGGTTCCGGTGCGGGTCGGCCGGTGCGTCAGGCCGCCAGGTCCACCCCCGCGGTGGCGCCGGCGAGTGCGGCCCAGACCACCTCGGGATGCTGGATGTCGCTGTGCGCCCCGGCGAACGGCGACAGGTCCGCCTTGATGACGTCGTCGCCGCGCAGCCGGTAGAACCGCCCGGACTGCAGCGGGTACGGCTCACCGGCGGGCTTCAGGTCGAACTGCTCGGCGCCGCCCTGCTGGAACCCGTCGTGGCCCATCCCGCCCCAGCGGTAGGTCAGGTCGGAGGCGGCCTGGTCGTCCTCGTTGTTGAGCATCGACGCCGCCGGGTACCACCAGCCGACGGCCCGGTCGCCGATCGAGAAGATGGATTGCAGAGGCCCGGCGACCCGGTCGAAGTACGGGGCCAGGAAGCCGTTGCGGTCGGCGCTCACCGGGATCGGCGCGGCGAAGCTGAAGTGCGAGAAGGCGCCCTGGATCAGCAGCACGGAGGCGACCGGGCTGCCGACGCCCTCCGGCAGGCCGGGCAGGGCGAACGACACCAGCCGGGCACCGAAGCTGTGCCCCATCAGGTGCACCCGCAGGCCGTTGCCCGCGCACCGGCCGAGCAGCGGGCCGAGACCGTCCTTGCCGACCACACCGCCGCGGTTCTTCATCTCGTAGTAGCTGGCGGTGCGCAGCGCCTCCCGGGCGCCGTGCCAGAGCACCTTGAACGGGTTCGGAAAGCCCTGGGCGTCGCCCTGCTCGCTGGCCAGCCCGGCCAGCGCACTGAACACCTCGCCGGTGGGCTTCTCCAGCACCGCCTGCTGCCCCTGGTCCTCGGCGGCCAGCGGCGGGGAGGTGACCAGCCCGCCGATCAGCCGGTGGCAGTTCGTCAACTGGTCGGCGTCCTCGGGCTGCTGCTCCAGCAGCGTGGTGATCTCGGCCAGTTTGGCCTGCTCCGCCGGTGCGAAGGCGGGCGCGAGCGCGGCGGCCAGCTCGGCCGGGGAGGAGGGGGTGGACGGGGTGTCGGGGGCGTCCTCGGGGAAGAGCAGCGAGGGCCAGAACACCCCGACCGCGCCCGCCTTCCCGTGCCAGGACGGGGCGAACGAGTCGATCTGGTCGGCGAGTTCGCCGAAGGTGTACTGGTAGAGGGCGCGGGCGGCCGTCTCCGAGTTGTTCCAGCCGTGCGAGAAGACGAACAGCTCCCGTACACCGCTCCCGGGCAGTGCGGCCACCAGGCCGTCGTCGTCCAGCAGCTGCCCGTCCTTGTCGAACCGGACCTCCCAGTGCGGGAGCCCGGCGATCGGTGCAGCCATGTTCGAGTCATCTCCTCCGGTCTAGACGTCGGACATCACGCGCATCAGGTCGAGCAGGCCGTGACCCTCCAGGTAGCGGTCGCGGCCGAGCGAGGTGGCGTTCGCGCAGAACAACTCCTTGATCTCGCGCGGGCGGCCGATGAACTCCGGCCGGACGGAGAGGAAGGCGGCGACGGCACCGGAGACGTGCGGGGCCGCCATCGAGGTGCCGCTCTGCTCCGCGTAGACCGGTACGGCCGCCGGGTCGGCACCCGCCGGGAGCAGCGCCGTCACGTCGCCGCGCAGGGCGCCGGTGGCGCAGGAGGTGATCCGCTCGCCGGGGGCCAGCAGGTCCGGCTTCAGCCGGCCGTCCAGGGTCGGCCCCTTCGAGGAGTTGTAGGTGACGCCGTACTCGTGCGGACGGTCCCGGTGGGTGGAGCCGACGGTGATCGCGCCGTCGGCGTTGCCGGGATCGGTGATCGACGCCAGCACCCCGCGGGTGTCGCTGCCGTCCTCGCCCGGCACCCGGGTGCCGAAGCCGCCGTTGCCCGCGCTCACCACGACCACCACGCCGCTGGCCGCCAGCAGGTTGACCTCCCGGCAGACCGGGCTCTGGCCGCAGGCGTACTCGCCGGCGTCCCACGGACAGCCGAGGCTGAGGTTGACGCCGTGCACCACCAGCAGCCGCCCGCCGGTGTTCACCTTCTCCCGCAGGTAGTACAGCGCCTCGATCACCGCGCTGGACGAGGTGACCAGCGCATCGCCGCGCCGGGCCAGCACCTTGAGGCTGACCAGCCGGGCGAGCGGGGCGATGCCGCGCAGTGAGCGGCCCTCGGCGAGCTCGCGGGACTTCCGGACGGGTAAGCCGCCGATCATCTTCAGGTTGGTGATCAGCGGGGTGCTGTCCGGCGGCAGACCGCCCGCGATGATCCCGGCCACGTGGGTGCCGTGGCCGCCGGGGTCGGTGAGCGGCTGCTCCGGCGTCCCGTCCGGGCCGTCGGGCACCAGGGCCGTGAAGTCCCGGTGCAGCTCGGCGACCTGGCCCTGCAGGGTGCCGCCGGCGAAGTGCGGGTGGTGCTCGTCGATGCCGCTGTCCATGACCGCCCAGACGACGCCCAGACCGGAGGAGGCGTAGCAGCGGGCGACGGCGTCGGCCTTGATGGTGGAGACCGAGCGGTCGATGTGCGCGTCCATCGTGTAGTCCGGCCAGACCCGGAACACGGTCGGCCGGGCGGACCCCTGGTCGCGCTGCAGCAGCAGCTCGATCTCGTCCGGGCTGAGCAGGCAGCGCAGGTAGCTCGCGGCGACCCGGACCGGCTGCGGCCGGCCGGGGAAGACCTGCTGGTACAGGGCGAGGAAGGCCGTCCGGGTCTGCTCGGTGTCCGCGTCCCGGGTGAGGTCCACCTCGACCAGCACCGGGCTGCGGTCCTGGTCGTCGATCGGCACCACCCGGCCGCGGAGACCTGCGGCGCCCGGTTCGAGGGCCGGGCTGATCTGGCTCCGGATCGCCCCGGGCCGAGGGAGGGGCTCGCTCCCCGGCGCAGGCTTCATCCTGGGCACCTCCCGTGGTGGCGTACGACACCCCTGGCTCCACCATGCGCCTGCCCGCCCGGCCTGTCATCTGCGCTCCTCGCTCACCGTTCCCCCGGTTGCGCAGCGTGTTCCCGGCCGGTCCGCTGCTCGGTTGCGCGGCGTGCTGGTGGACGGTCGCCCCGCCCCGGACCCGGCCTCGGCGGCACGGGCGTCCCGGGTCGGGGAGGGGCGGCCGACGGGCCGTCAGGGCAGGTAGGTGCGCATGCAGCCGGGGGACGGCGACGGGGAGGCCGGGCCGCCGCTCGGAGTCTGCGGGACCGTCCCGGACCCGCCGCACGGGTCCGGGGCGACGCCGGGCCCGGTGAAGGACATCCACCGCACGTCGTAGGGCCCCTGCCCGTACCAGCCGTGGACGGACACGGTCAGCTCGGTGGTGTCCGCCCCCGTGGTCACGCGCACCGACAGCCCGTTCCAGTCGCTCTGGTCCGACCACGTGGCGACCGTCTCCGTGCCGGTGCCGGACGCGCCGACGAACACGTACGGGCCGCGCACCGAGGCGGTCAGCGTGTAGTCGGAGTTCGGCTGCACCCGGACCCGCTGGGTGCAGCCCGCGTAGCTGTCGGCGGTCGGCCGGCCCGAGACGTAGTGCTCGTGCGGGACGGTGCCGTGCGAGGTGGTCGGCTCGCAGTCCCAGATCCACGGGTACGAGTCGAAGCCCCCGTTGACGATCAGTTGGACGTCCGGCAGCGCCGCCGTCGCCGAGGGGGCCGGTCCGAGGGCGGCGCCGGCCAGTGCGAGTGCGGCGACAGCAAGGCCGGCGGGCAGGCCGTGGCTGCCGGGCTGCCGGGGCGCCGGGAGGCGCGGGGCGGGCGGATCCGGCCGGGTGGATCCGCCGGACCGCGGGGACGGTCACCGCGGATCGGCCGCGCCGCTGCGCGTGGCCGGGAGCTCAGTCGTTGTCGATCTTGTTGCCGCTGGCGTTGAGGACGTACCAGCCGGCGCCGAACGCCTTGGAGCCCTCGCCCGTCGTGTCACCGGGCTTGTGGTCGCCGGCGTAGTAGTAGAGCGGGTGGCCGTGGTAGGTGACCTCGGTGCGGTGGTCGGCCCGGGTGATGGTGCCCAGGTCGGCGGCGTTGACCCCGGTGCCCGGCTGCGGGGCGCCGGTGGTGGTCAGCGGCGGCCACGCGACGGCACAGGCGCCGTCGCAGGCGGACATCGACGGGCTGTCCTTCTCGAAGAGGTACAGCGTGCGCCCCTGACCGTCGGTCAGGATCTTCCCGAGGCCCGAGTCGTGCACCACGACCGTGGTGCCGGTGGCGCCGGACCGGCCCGAGGACTGCGGCCCCGGAGTGGGCGAGGCGGAGGCCGGCGGGTAGGCGTTGGCCGGTGCCGCGGCGGACTTCGAGCCGCCGCCGCTGCTGCCGCAGGCCGCGGCTCCCAGGGCGAGGGCGGGCAGCAGCGCCGCCGCCCAGATGAGACGTCGCATGGTCGACTCTCCTTTCGGCGGACCTCCGGCCCCGGGGTGGCGGCCGGGCGAGTCGTGCACCCTCCAGTACGTGGCGCAGGGGGCCGGCGTTCACCGGTGCACGATCGGGTTCGGGAGATCCGCCGGTGATCACAGGCCGGGGGCCCCGTAGCCGTTGAGGTACCAGAGCGCGCCCGTGTACCAGAGCAGGCCGATCGCGCAGACCAGCACGCCCCCGGCGAGCGGCAGCATCCAGCCGGGCAGCCGGCGGTTGCGCACCACGATCACCTTGGCCGCGAACGCGCCGTACAGTACGCAACCGGTGATCGAGTGCAGTGCCACCCGGGGGCTGTTCAGCTGCACCCCGTAGGTGACCAGGCAGTGCTGGGCGATCGGCAGCGAGAGCAGGAAGGCGAGCAGCCCGGCCACCCGGTGGACGGGCGGGACGGGCCGCGGTGCCGGGCGGGGCGCGCCCGGCAGCCGTCCGTACATCCACAGCGCGAGGAGCAGCTGGACCAGTGCCAGGCCGAACAGCGCGCTGCCCAGTCGGGCCTTCAGCCGGGTGGCGTCGTCGCCCTCCCGGCCGAACAGGCCGCTGGTGTAGTCGGGCGTGAGGGTGCGGCCGTACCAGTAGACGCCGAGCGCGACGGCCACCGGCACGAGCATCCACAGCAGCACCTGCCACGCCCGGTACCGCGGCAGGTCATGGGAGACGGGTGGTCGCATCGAGACTCCTCGGGACGGTCGGCCGTGCCGCCCACATCTGCCACAGGCCCAGGTTCCACATCCACCAGGCGCGCCGACCGGACGAGAAGATCCCCGTCGGCGGAGCGCGCCGCGGCGGGGGAGCACCGCTCCTTCCGGGATCCCGCAGGGCGTCGACGCGACGTGTTCCGTTCAAGCTGCGATCACCCGGACATGACACCGTGAGACCGCGCCTACGCGCGTAGCGCGCACCAGCCGTTACCTCCCTGGCACGAGGAGTGCTGACCCGTGATCAGATCCATGAACACCGCCCGCCCGCTGGCCCTCGCCGCCGCCGCGCTGGTCGTCCTCGCCGGTGCGGGCGCCGTGCCGCACCGGGCCGCAGCGGCCGAGACCGCGGCCGAGACCGCGGCCACCTCGACCCCGGCCGCCGGGACCGTGGCCGCCGGGACCGCCGCCGCGGCGAGCACCCCGAAGCGGATCCTGTTCGACAACAGCAAGGCCGAGACCGCCGGCAACGCCGACTGGATCATCTCCACCAGCCAGCCCGACCCGCTCGGCCAGAACGCCGACCCCACCACCGAGACCTCGTGGACGGGCGCCCTCTCCGCCTGGGGCATGGCCCTCCAGAAGACCGGCCGATACAGCCTGAAGACCCTCCCCGCCGGGTCCGCCATCACCTACGGCACCGGCGGCGCGCTCGACCTCGCCAACTTCGACGAGTTCGTGCTGCCCGAGCCCAACATCCGGCTCACCGACGCCGAGAAGACCGCCGTGATGACGTTCGTCCAGCACGGCGGCGGCCTGTTCCTGATCTCCGACCACACCGTCAGCGACCGCAACAACGACGGCTGGGACTCCCCGGCGATCATCAACGACCTGATGACCACCAACAGCGTCGACAGCACCGACCCGTTCGGGTTCTCCGTCGACCTGCTGAACATCGCCAACGAGAACCCGCGCGCCGTCGCCGACACCACCGACCCGGTGCTGAACGGCGCCTTCGGTACGGTCACCGGCTCCATCATCCGCAACGGCACCACCTTCACCCTCAAGCCCGCCGACAACCCGGCGGTCAAGGGCCTCGTCTACCGCAGCGGCTACAGCGGCACCACCGGCGCCTTCTTCGCGACCTCCGCCTTCGGCAGCGGCCGGGTCGCGATCTGGGGCGACAGCTCGCCCGTCGACGACGGCACCGGCCAGTCCGGCAACACCCTGTACGACGGCTGGAACGACCCCGCAGGCACCGACGCCGCCCTCGCCCTCAACGCCACCGCCTGGCTCGCCCAGGGCAGCGGCAGCAGCACCGGCACCGTCACCCTCACCAACCCGGGCGCCCGCACCGCCACCGCCGGCACCGCGACCAGCCTCCAGCTCTCCGCCACCGACACCGCCGGCGGCACCCTGAGCTACACCGCCACCGGCCTGCCCGCCGGCCTCACCCTCAACTCCGCCACCGGCCTGATCAGCGGCACGCCGACCGGCACCGGCACGTCCACCGTCACCGCCACCGCGACCGACTCCACCGGCCCGTCCTCCTCGGCGGCCTTCACCTGGACGGTCAACCCCGCGGGCGGATCCGGCTGCACGGCCGCCCAGCTGATCGCCAACCCCGGCTTCGAGACCGGCTCCACCTCGTCCTGGACCGAGACCAACAGCGGCGGCGCCTCCACCATCAACAGCAGCGCCGGCGAGCCGCCGCACTCCGGCAGCTACGACGCCTGGCTGGACGGCTACGGCACCACCAACACCGACACCCTCGCCCAGACGGTGACCCTGCCGACCGGCTGCACCGGCTACACCCTCGCCTTCTGGCTCCACATCGACAGCGCGTCCTCGACGACCACCGCCTACGACAAGCTGACGGTCACCGCCAACGGCACCACCCTGGCCACCTACTCCAACCTCAACGCCGCCGCCGGCTACCAGCAGCGGACCTTCAACCTCGCCGCCTACGCCGGCCAGGCCGTCACCCTCAAGTTCACCGGCGCCGAGGACTACACCAAGCAGACCTCCTTCGTCCTCGACGACATCACCCTCAATGTCTCCTGAACACCGGCCGGTTACCCGCCCCCAGCGGGTAACCGGCACACCCGGCCCGCACGGACCGCCCACCCGCCGAGGCGAAGTCGCCGGCTGACGACCCACGACAGCTGCGGATTGCTCTCAAGGACAGGAGACGGCCCGTCAGCGAGGTGGGGCCGGACTCGCCGGCTGGAGTCGACGCCTTCCCGCGGGACGCATCCGCCGCAGTACTCGGTCACCTCCAGGAGCGGTCTTGGTCGAGTGCTGCTTGATCTGCGCGGCAGCGCCACCCCGAGCCCCTGGGGAGATCGGTGCGGACGGACGATTCCCCGTGCACGAGCAGGGCGGGCGAGTAGGGTGACGCAGCCCGCCCGGTGATCAACGGGGCCGGGTTCGGTGCGGAGGAGGGGGAGACGCATGGAGTCCGACACCGTGGCACGTCCGGGGGCGGCCGGGCCGGAAGGTCCGGGTGGTCGGAGGCGGCCCGGTGCGGTGGGCCAGGCTTCCGCAGCGTTGGTGCTGGCCGGGGGAGTGCTCGGCGCGATGTGGGGGGGCGGGCCTGTTCTCCGGCACCCCGGCGCCTGTCGCCGCGGGCAAGCCTGCCGTGTGCAACCCGCCGAAGGCCACCGACTCGCCCGAGTACCCGGCCCTGTGCGCCGCGCTCAACCGCCGCGACCTGCCGGCGCTGCTCGGTGCGCCGACGGAGCACGTCTCGGTCGCGCAGTCCGGCGGCGGCCCGACCACCTACTGGGACGGGACGACCGAGTTCGACGCCTCCGCCCAGGTGCAGGTCGGGCCGGTGATGGTCCGCATCTCCCACAACCACGATCTGTCGGTACGGGACATCGCCGGCCTCGCGAGCCTGCGCGCCGAGCCGGCGACGGTGCTGGGCCACCCCGCGGCGCGCTACCGCAGCACCACCCTGGCCCTGGTCCTCAAGGGCGGGAAGAGCAGCACGGGCACCGGCGGCACCGCCCTGAACCTCGCGGTCGCCATCGGCCCGGACGAGGGCGCCGACACCGTCGAGTTCTCCATCTGGCGCCAGGACGACGAGCCGCCGGACGAGGGGGCGCTGCTGCGGATCGCCGAGCAGGTCCTCCCCACCGTCCAGGGCTGGCTGCCCGCCACCCATGGGTAGGGGGTTGTCTCGGCGGGCACTCGGGAGGTGCCCCACGCGCCCCCTGAGGTACCCGTGCTCCTTTTGAAGACAGGCCCTGGGGTTGTCGTCGCCCCGTCGCCCCCTTCTCCTCGCACGGCGAGGATCTTCCACCAAGGACGACCGCCGGGGCCACCCCGGGAGGGAGTCCGTTCCGCGCAGGGCCCCGCACCGTCGGTCGGTGCGGGGCCCCTGGGGTGCGCCTCGGTCGTTCTCAGCCGGTCGGCGTGCCGAGGCGGGCGGTGACCTCGGCGAGGAGGTCCAGAGCCGGGCGCAGGCCGGGCTCCTGGGCCACCGCGCGCTGCAGCAGCACCCGGGCGGCGGCGTCCTCCCCGGCACGGACGTGCTCCAGCGCCTCGTTGTAGTCGATCCGCCCCGCGTACCGCAGGCGGACCAGTGCCGCGAGGTCCTCCCGGCAGGACGGGCAGCGCAGGCTCTCCGCGTCCGCGGGCACCGCGCACTGCGGACACGGCACCTCGATGGGCGCTACGGCCGTCATCGGGGATCGACCTCCTCGGGACGGACCGGCCCGACCTGCTCCGGCATGCTGTCGTTGCCCATCTCGCGCTGCGCCTGCGCGTACAGGCCCAGCAGCGCCGAGTTGTGACGGTTCGCCGCCTCCATGTTGGCCGACTCCACGGCGGAGTCCAGCCCGCGCAGCTCCGCCAGGATCCGCTGGCCGAGCGCCGCCGACACCATGTTCTGGCTGACGTAGATGTTGCACATCGTCAGCATCCGGAAGGTGTGGCCCAACGAGTCGCACAGCTCGTCCGCGGCGGCGGCCGCCGCCATCGCACCGTCCCAGTCCGCGGCCTCGCGGCGCTGCCGCAGCTCGGCCGCGACCGCCCGCAGCCGGCCCAGGTCGCCCACGTCCAGGTGCTTCTCGCAGTACAGGATGAACAGGCTCAGGTACGCCTCGGTGCTGCGCACCCAGCGCTGCGCGTTCAGCAGGAACTGCGCCCGTTCCAGCGCCGCGTCCACCGACTCGCCACCCGTCCGGCCGCCGGCCATGTCGTCGAGGGTGTCCATCATCCGCTGCGTCTCGCGCAGTTCGGCCTCGGTCAGCTCGTTCGCCCAGCGGTCGGTGAAGCTCTCGATCTGCCGCTGCTGCTCCTCGACCTGGACCTTGCGCTCCGGGTCGAGCTGGTTGCGGCCGAACTTGACCGTCCGCTGCTCGCCGCCCTGGATCCGCACCGACAGGGTGATCGTGCGGTCGTTGTCGAGGCCGAACGACACCTCGACCGGGATCCGGCCGCCCAGCCCGGCGGGCAGCCGCAGGGTGACGTGGCCCATCAGCTCGTTCTGCTGGGCGATCGGCTGCTCGCCCTCGTACACCGCCACTTCGAGGCGCTGCTGCCCGCCGCCGGAGACGACGAACTCCCGGCTGACCGGGGCGGTCGTGGGGTAGTTGGAGCCCTTCGGCATGATCACCGCCAGGCGGCCGTCGTTGAGTTCGATGCCCAGGTCCTTCGGCGTGATGTCGAAGGGGTTGGTCACCTGCATCAGCTGGCCGCAGGACGGGCAGACCTCGGTGCCGGGCGGGTTCACCGTGCTGCAGCCGCCGCAGCGCAGGCCGATGTCCTGTGCCGCCGCGGCCGCCGCCTCGGCCGCGCCGCCCCCGGCGTCGGCGAGCGACTCCCCGCAGAGGCTGCAGGCGGTGGCCCCGGCCGCCGCCGGGGTGCCGCAGCGCGCGCAGTCGCGGGTCTGGGAGACGGCCGCCGCGACGGGTGCGGCGGCCTCGGCCTCCAGCTGCTGCCCGCACTTGGGGCAGGCGCCGGCCGCGGTGTCCACCGGCAGGTGACAGCCGGTGCAGGTCACCCGGGCGCCGCCCAGCAGCGAGGTCGAGCACTCGGCGCACGAGTCCGCGGACAGTTCGGCGGGCGTCCGGCACTCCGGGCACTCCACCTCGGCCACCAGGGCCGACTGCACGGCCGCGCCCAGCGCCACGCACTGCATCGGGTTGACGCCGCGCCGGATCCGCTTCGGTCCGAAGACCTCGCCCAACCGCCGTGCCACCAGCGGGATCGACGTCGAGCCGCCGACCAGCAGCACCTCGTCGATGTCGCCGACGGTCAGGTTGGCCTGCATGATCGCCTTGTGGGTCAGCTCGATGGTCCGCTCGATCCGGGCCTCGATCAGCTCCTCGAACCGGGGCCGCTCGAACACCGTCTCCAGGTCCAGCTGGCCCGTCCCGAGGCCCGCAAGGACGACCTCCGACGTCTGCTGGTTGGACAGTTCGATCTTGGCCACCTCGGCGGCCGAGGCGATCCGCGGCCGGTCCCGCCGGTCCGGCTGGTAGTCCGAGCCGAACTCCTCCCGGATGTCCTCCAGCAGTGCCGTCGCGATGGCGCGGTCGAAGTCGTCGCCGCCGAGCAGGTTGTCGCCCTCGATGCCGAGCACCGACACCGAGCCGGGCACCAGCAGCAGGATCGAGATGTCGAAGGTGCCGCCGCCCAGGTCGTAGACCAGGACGGTGCGCCCCTCGTCACCGGCCTCGATCGTCATCCCGTAGGCGAGGGCGGCGGCGGTCGGCTCGTTGATCACCCGCAGCACGTGCAGACCCGCCATCCGGCCGGCCTCCCGGGTCGCCGCGACCTGGCGTTCGCTGAAGTACGCGGGCACCGTGATGACGGCCCGGTGCAAGGGCTCGCCGAGACGCTGCTCGGCGTCCTCCTTCAGCCGGTGCAGGATCATCGCCGAGATCTCGATCGGCGTGTACGAGCGGCCGTCGAACCAGACGTTCACGTCACCGTCGGTGCCCGCCGTCACCTTGTAGTCGACCTCGTCGAGCGCCGCCTGCACCTGCGGGTCACGGAACTTGCGGCCCATGAACCGCTTGACCGACCGGATCACGTTCTCGCCGTCGAGGGCGAGCCGGCTCCGCGCGTTCGACCCGACCAGCAGCTCGCCCTTCCGGCCGCGGCCGACCACCGAGGGCGTGCCCTCCTGGTTCTGCATGTTGATGACGATCTCCGGCTCGCCCCGGCGCAGTTGGGCCACCACGGAGTTGGTGGTGCCCAGGTCGATACCGAGAGTGCGGTACATGTCGTTCCCCTCTTGTCCCCTGTGTGTCTAGCGCTTGCGTCGCTTGGCCCGCGAGGACCTCGACCAGTTCTTGCGGTTCCTGCCCCCGGCGGCGGCCCTGCCGGTGCCCGCGGGGGCGGCCGGAGCCTCTCGGGCCGCCGTCTGCTCGGCGCCCTCGTGGTTCGGGCCGGTCTCGGCGGTCACGGCGCTTGCGGTGCCTGCGGCGCCTGCGGTTTCCGTGGGGTCCACGGCGCCCGCGGCGGTCCCCGGCACCTCCGCGGACGTCGGCGGGGGAGCGGTGGCGACCACCACCTGCGCCCGGCGCAGCACCTCGTCGTTCCAGAAGAAGCCGGTGACCACGCTCTGGACGACCGTCTCCGGCTCCAGCCCCGTACGGGCCTCGGTGCCGACGATCTCGGACAGGCCCGGATCGGCGGCCATCCCCTCCAGCCGCATCGGGCGCACCCCCGCCTTGGCCAGCTTGCCGAGCAGTCGGCGCCGGGTCGCCTCGATGCCGGAGGTGCGGCCCAGCCGCACCAGCTCCGGGTCCAGGCTCAGCGCGGCCAGGGCGTCGTCCACGTCGACCAGCAGGCCCAGCAGGTCGCGCTGCGCGGCCCGGGCGGCGCGCGCCTCGTCGTCGCGCAGCCGCTGCAGCAGTGACGCCCGGAAGAGCAACTGGCTGAACGCCTGCGCCAGGTCGACGTCGAGGGCCCGCTGCGGCACCTCCAGCGGCTCGGCGGTCGGCACCGGGGTGCCGGATTCCTGGGTCGTCATGGCGTTCACTCCGGGATCTCGATCGGCGGCAGCACCGACAGGTCGGCGGCGAACTGCGCCGGCACGGGCGGTTCGGCGGCGGTGGAGGCGGGGGCGGGCTCCGCGAAGTCGGCGGCGAGTTCCTCGCGGCGGACGACCAGCAGCGCCGCCGGTGTCACCGGCGGCCGGTCCACGACCAGCAGCGGTTCCTCCAGTACCGGGCGGAGCAACTCGGCCACCCCGTCGACCGGTTCGGGCGGCAGCGGCTGCTGGATGTCCAGCTCCAGGCGGCGGTCGGGGTTGCGCAGCAGCGCCGCCGCGTCCTGGATCTGCTGGCGGCTGTAGCGGCCCTGCCGCATGGCCGGGCCCACCGCGAGGTTGATCTCGCGCACGCCCGCGGTGGGCGGGATGCCCAGGACCTCGTACGGCGACGGTTCGTGCAGGGGCATGGCGGCGGTCTCTTCTCCTCCGGCTGCAGACGGGCTGCAGAACGGCTTCGGCGTCGGGCGGTTTCGGCTTCGGGGTCTTCGGACGGTCGTCGGAACGTGCGCGGGGCGGCGCCCAGGGGTCGGGGCGGCGGTCCGGGGGCCGCCCGGACCCGTCAGTGCAGGCGGTCGATCCGGTACTTGAGGCTGCGCAGGCCGGAGTCGTCCGGGTCCCGCGCGACGGCCTTGCCGATCAGCTTCCGGGCCTCCGTGAACCGCCGGGCGTTGGCCTGGCGGACGGCGTGGGCACCGTAGACGACGCCCAGCTCCTTGCGGATGTTGGCCTTGGCGTCCGCCGGACCGGCCATCTGCAGGGCCTGCTCCAGCAGCGTGGCGGCATCCGTGAACCGGTCGGCCTCGAAGTCCGTCGCCGCCTCGCTGCGCCACACGTTGACGATCACCGCCCGCATCTCGGCGGAGTCGTCGTACGTCTGGGCGCGCCGCAGCATCGACGCCCGCTCGTTGAACGGACGGTCCTGGTACTTCTCCAGCACGTGGTTGGCCAGCACCACCGACACCCGGCGCGGGGCCTCGGCGGCCGCGTCGCCGTCGAAGTCCGCGTCGGCCGCCAGGGCCTCCGTCATCAGCGCGAGGGCCTCGGTGCGCCGCTCGTCGAGGGCGGCGGTGAGCGAGCGGAGCTGGAGCACGTACACCAGGCCCGTCCGGTGGTCGGGGTCGTCGCCGAGTTCGGTGAGCTCCCGCCACAGCTCGGTGGCCTCCACCAGGTCGCCGTCGGGGCCGAGGGCGGTGACCTCGGTGGCCCGGTTGAGCATGGCGGCCTCCAGGAAGTGGCGGGCCGTCGGGTCGTCCGGGGCCAGGGCCAGCGCCTTGCGCAGCAGGACCAGCGCGTGCCGGTAGTCCTTCGTCTCGTTGTTGACCTTGCGGGCCTGCTGGGCGTACGCGGCGCCGAGGTTCTCCAGGACCTCGCGGTGGCCGGGGGAGAGCGCGAGCGCCTGCTCCAGCAGTGCGGCCGCGCCGGCCTGGTCGTCGTCGTGCTCCTTGAGCAGCGCACGGGCGGCGCGCAGACCGGCGTCGGCGCCGAGCGCGGCGAGCTCCTCGCCGAGGGCGGGCCCGGGCAGGGTCACGGCCCGGGTCAGGCACTCCAGGGCCTCGCGCCACTCCTGGTGGCGGTGGTGCTCGGCGGCCTGGCTGGTGAGGGCCTCGCGCAGCAGCAGCTGCCGGGACTCGTCGGTCTCCGCGCCCTCCGCGGTCTCCAGCGCGGAGACCGCCGCGGCGTGCCGGCCCTGGAGCAGCAGGTAGCGCTGCGGACCGAGTTCGTCGAACAGGCCGAGGGCGTGCGTCAGCGGGTGGACCCCGTAGGGGCCCGGCTTGCGCCACGGCAGCACCGCGTACTCGAACGCACCCTGCCAGGCAGCGAGTTCGCTGCTGGGAGGCGAGGTCCGCAGCAGCCGTTCGAGGGAGGGGCCGACGACGAGCCGGTGGCCGGCGCCGTCGGGGCCGCCGATCAGGAGCTCGTCCTCGGTGAAGGCCTCGGCGCAGCGGACCTCCATGCCGAGCCGGACCGTCCAGGCGTCGACCTCGTCGCCGCTCCGGCCGTCGGCCTGGTCGAGCGTCCGCAGGTCGGTGCGGAGCCGGTCGGTGAGCGCGGCGCGGGCGGCGGCGACCCGCGGCGGTTCGGCGTCGCGGCCGGTGAGCCGGGCGGCGGCGTCCCACACGTCGGTCAGGTGCAGGGAGGGGACCAGGCAGCCGATGACCCAGTGCCACAGGTCGGCCCGGTCGGCCCGGTCCGGGTCCGTGGGACCGACGTGCGGCGCCTCGACGGGGCCGCGCTGCGCCGGAATGCCGGGGGCCGGCACGCCCTGCGCGGGCACGCCTTGCACGGGCACGCCCTGCGCGGGCACGCCCTGGCCGGGGACGGCGGTCGCGAGGCGGTAGCTCACCAGGCCGAGCGCGTGCAGCAGCCGCGGGTGCGACGGGTCCTTGAGCAGCAGGGCGTGGTAGCAGTCCCAGGCCTCCTGGTACCGGCCCTCGGCGGCGTGGCGGGCCGCCTCGTGCTCGGCGAGCACCCCCAGGGCCTCGGCCGCGAGGGCGTGCCCGGGGGTCAGCCGGACGGCCTCCCGCAGGTCGCCGGCGGCGTCCCCGAACCGCCCCGCCCCGACCGCGCGGGCGGCGCGCCGGACGAGCACCGTGGTGCGGGCCCGGTGCGCGGCGGCGGGGAGGGCGGCGAGGGCGGCGTCCAGGTCGTCGTCGTCGGCCTGCAGCAGGCACAGGGCCGCGCGGACCGCGGTACCGGCCGGGCTGTCGCCCAGGACGGCAGCCCATGCCGCGAGCGTCCGCTCGCCCTCCTGCGGCAGACCCGCCCGCAGGGCGCAGTCCAGCACCGCGAGCAGGGACCGCTCGGCGCAGCGGCCGCAGCGCGGCGAGCCGTCGCCCTCCGGGCGGTACAGGTGCGTGGCACAGCCCTCCCGGCCGCAGCCGCCGCAGGCGTCCTCGGCGGTCCGGTCGCAGGCGGCGTCGTCGGCGGCCGCGCGGCATCTCCCGAGGGCCGCGGCCGGGGCCGGGCCGGCGGGGTTCGCCAGGTGGCCGCGGTACCAGTCGAGGGCACCGGTCCAGTTGCCGGCCCGTTCGGCGAGCAGGGCCCGCAGCTGGGCGAGGGCCGGGTCGCCCGCCGGGTCGGGCTCGACCGGTGCGAGCAGGGCGACCGTGCGGACCGCGCGGCCCGTCAGCAGGCCCCCCGCGGCCCGGTGGTAGAGGTCCCGCGGGCCGTCCGCGTCGGCGGGCAGCGCGTCCGGGCCGGTCGCGGAGCCCTGGGCGAGGGCCAGTGCGGCCCGCAGTCTGCCCTCCCGGACGGAGCCGGCCGGGCCGCCCTTGCCGGGGGCGGGGGAGCCGGCCAGGGCCAGGGCGTTGGCGGCGTCGTCCAGCGCCTGCGGGTCGTCGCGGCGGGTGAGCAGCAGGTGGGCGGCCTCGCGGAGGGCGGCCTCGCGCAGCGAGCGGCGCAGCTCCGGCTCGTCCGGGGTGTCGAGGACGGCCTGCTGCCACAGGGCGCGGGCCGCGCCGGGGTCGGCGTCCAGCAGGCGGCGGGCGAGCAGGTCGCGCTGAGTGGAGAGCAGGGACAGCAGCGTCGGCAGGGCGGGCAGGCCGGGGTCGCGCAGCGGCTCCCAGCGCTCCACGGCGCCGTCGGGGTCGCCGCTGCGGGCCAGGGCGAGACCGTGGTGGAAGGCGGCGGCCGGGCTCCACGGGTGGCCGGCCTCGGCCTCGGCACGGAGCAGCGGCGCGGCGTCCCCGGTGCGGCCGGCGGCGAGCAGGGCGGCGCCGAGCCGGACCTTCGCGGGCTGCCAGTGCGGGTACGCCTCCAGGGCCGTCCGGTAGTCGGCGGCGGCCTCGGCGGGGCGGCCGGCCCGTTCGTGGAGCAGGGCGAGGCCGAGCCGGGACGGGGTGTGGCCGGGCTGCGCGGCCTGGGCCGCGGTGAAGTGGCCGTGCGCCTCGTCGTCCCGGTCGAGCAGCAGGGCGAGCCGCCCCAGCGCGTAGTGGGGGCGGGGATCGGCGGGGGCGGCCGCGGCGGCGTCCGCGAGGTCGGTGCCGGCGCCGGGGTGGTCGCCGAGGAACTGCCGGGCGAGGCCGCGGAAGAGCAGCGCCTCGGCGCGCAGGGAGGCCCCGCGGGCCCACGGCGAGGGCTCGCCGGTGCCGCGCTGGACGGCGCGGCCGAAGGCCTCGACGGCCTCGTCGTTGCGCCCGGCGGCGTGCAGGTGGGCGCCGTGGCGGAACCAGAGTTCGCCGCTGCCGCCGGGTGCGGCGGCGAGCAGGACGGCCTCGGCCTCGCCCGGCCGCCCGGCGTCGCGCAGGAACGCCGACCTGGCCAGGACCGGCCAGTCCCGTCCGGGGAGTGCCTTCAGGGCGGCGGCGGTGGCGCCGTCGCGGTCGGCGGCGGAGGCGTCCCGGCAGCGGCGCTGCAGCCAGTCGAGGACGCGCGCGGCGGACTCCGCCTCCTCGCCGGGCTCCGGGCCGCGGTCGACGGCGCGCAGGAAGGCGAGGACGGGAGCGAGGTCCGGCCGCCCGGCCGCGGTCTCCGCCTCCGCGAGCCCGCGCAGGGCCCAGCGGGGGATCTGCGTGTCCGGTACGGCGACCAGCGGGAAGGCCTCGTGGCACAGGCCGAGGGCGGCCGCCCGGTCGCCGAGCGCGTCGGTGGACAGGGCCAGGCCGACCAGGGCGGTGCCGCGCAGCGGCCGCAGGTGCGGCGGCGCCAGGGCGAGCCGCTCGGCGAGCCGGGCGTACCGGCGCCGCGCCTGCTCCGATTTCCCGGCGGCGAGCCGGGCGGCCGCCGCGGCGAGCGCCTTGGTCGCCGAGGCGGTGTCGAGGGCACGTCGGCGGCGGACGAGGACGAAGCCTCCCACGCCGGCGAGCGCCACCGCGATCAGCAGCAGCACGAACAGCGCCATGCAGTCTCCCCCTGCGGTCCGATGGGTCGGTTCCATGAACAACTGAGCATGGAATCGGTCACCTTGACGTACTGTCAACCGGTGTTCGGGCGAGATCAGAATAGGCCGCCACCGGGGCATCCGGGCAGGAAAAAGCACTATCGTGGGGGTCGGGAGGCCAGGACCGACCGGTCAGGCGGGGGGCGGAGTGTCTGAGTCACGCTGGGTGCCGGGGCTGCGGTTCGGGCCGGAGTTCGATCCCGAGCAGTACGAACTGCTCGAGTTCCACCACCGCGGCGGAGAGGCCGAGGTGTGGCGCGCGGTGCGCACCGGCCGCAGCGGGCTCAAGGAGCTCGTCGCCGCCAAGATCATGCTGGAGCGCGACCCGTCCGAGGTACGGCGCTGGCTCGGCCGCTGGGACGACGTCTCGCACAACGCCCACCGCCTCGCCGTCACCGACCTGGTGGTGCCCAGCTTCCTGCTCGGCCCCTCGCCGCACCGGCCGGGCAGCCCGCCCGGTGACGGGGTGATGGGCTACCAGATCTCCCCCTGGGTCGAGGGCGTGCCGCTGCACCGGTGGGCACGGGCCAACCGGGACGGCCTGCCCGCCGTGGCCGAGGTGCTCGTCCGGCTCTGCCGGATCGTCGACGAACTCCACCGCAAGCGCTGGGTGCACCGCGACATCTCACCCGCCAACGTCCTCGTGGAGCCGGAGGGCCGGGTCAAGCTGATCGACCTGACCTTCCTCGCCCCGCTGGACCGCACGCTCACGGTCGCGGTCTTCACCCCCGGGCACGTCCCGCCGGAGGCCGAGCAGGTCGGCGGGTTCCCGGCCACCGCCAAGGACCTGTTCGCGGTGGGCACGCTCGCCCGCAGCCTGCTGCTGCCCGAGCACGGCCGGCTCGACCAGCGGACGGCCGCCCAGCAGGCCCGCCGCGAACTCCTGGCGGCCGGCTTCAGCGCCGAGCTCGCCGACTGGGTCGCCGAACCGCTGCACCACGACCCGGACCGCCGCCCCGCCCCGCTCGGCCCCTGGGCCGCCCGCGGACGCGAACTGCTGCGCGCACACCGGCCGCTGCCGCGCACCTCCTGCCTGGCCGTGCTGCCCGACACCGCGGGCCGGCCGCTGGTGGTCTCCGGCGGATCGGACGGCGTCGGCTACACCGGCCCCGGCCTCTCCCCGCCGGAGCTCCCGGCAACCCGCACCAACCAGGGCCCGCCGACGCTCCGGGAGATCGTGGCCGGACGGTCCGGCCGGGCGGCGGAACTCGCCGTCTTCGCCGAGGACGGTGCGGGGGCGCTCTGGGTGGGAAACCGCTCCGGCTGGTGGGAGGTGGCGCGCGGCGTCGCCGGCGCGGCGGGCGCGGTCAACTCCGCCGGCGAGCTGGTCGTCTGGACGGCCCGCGCCGGCGTCCTGCAGTCCTTCCGCTGGTCGCCCGGGGTCACCGTCACCGGGCAGGAGGTGCCCGGCTGCCCGGCCGACCGGGTCCTCGCGGCCACCGAGGAGCGCGTCGGAACGTGGTCCGTCCTGGTCGAGCACCAGGACCGGGTGCTGTGCTGGCAGGTGGGCTCCGGCACCCGGGCCGAGCGGATCTCCGCACCGGCCCGGGCCCGCGGCGCCGCACTGGCCAGGTCCTCCGCCGGGCCGCAGGCCGTGATCCTCGGCCCCGACGGCACGGCCCGGCTGTACCCGCTCGGCGGCGGCGCTCCGGTCGAGATCGGCGAGTCCGAACCCGCCCTCGGCGTGGCGATGGCCGGCCACCGCGGCGGCCCGACGATCGCGCTCGCCGGCACCGGCGGCGTCCGGCTGCGCCTGCCCGCCTCCGGCGGGGCACGACGGCCCCGCTGGTGGCGGCCCACCCTGCGACCCGCCACCCGGGTCGCCCTGACCGTCGGCGACGACTGGCGGCTGTGCCTGGCCGCGGTCGTGGAGGACGAACTCCAGTGCTGGCAGGAGGACGCCGCCTACCGCTGGCAACCCGTCCGACTGGACGCCTGACGCACCGGTGCGGATGGGCACCTCAGGGGCCCCGCGCCCCTGGTGGTGGACCCCTACGGTGCGATCTCGAAGGCGGGTGGCCGGAGACCGGCGAGGCATCCGGTGCCCGGGGCGGTCGGGGTGTCGAAGAAGGACGTGGTGATCGACTGGGCGCAGGGCGAGTCGGCGAAGACCACGTGGGCGACGTAGGGGACGGTGACCTCGGTGGCGCGGCCGAGCGTGCGGGCGGCGTCCGGCCCGCTGCTCGGTGCGGTCTGGGAGTCGAAGCCGCCCGACAGGACGAGGGTCGGGATGTCGCTGCGCGTCACCGCCCGGACGGAACGCGGGGCCGCGGGGACGTCCCAGGCGCGGCAGACGTCGTGCTCGAAGGGCAGCTGCGGGGCCTGGGCCAGGACCGTGTCCGGCCATCCGGGGAAGGCCCGGCGGCCCGCCCGCAGCAGGTCGGACTCCGAGTGGCCCGGAACCCATTCGCTGCAGGCCACCGACTGCGTCAGGCCGTGGGCGACCTCACCGACGACGGGCGTCGCGCCGGCGGCCTGGGCGCGGGCGAACCGCTCCGGGTTCCCGTGGGCGAGTTCGTCCAGCGCCGCCGGCACGTCGACCGCCTTGACGGCGTTGGCGACCAGCAGGTTCACCAGCGCGCCGCCGTCGAGGACGACCCTCACCGGGTCACCCGCCGCCGGCGGCCGCGCCGTCAGCCTCAGCGGGTGCGCCTCCAGCCGCCGGACCTGCTCCGTCAGCGTGCGCGACAGGTCCGGGTAGCGGTTCGCGCAGAGCGGCTGGGCCGCGCACGCCGCGAAGATCGCGCCGATCCCCTCCCGTGCGCCGTCCCAGGTCCACGGCAGGCTCACGATCTGCGGGGGCACGACCGAGTGACGTCCCGTCCGCCCCTGCGGGGAACGCCGCGTGGATGTGCCCGCCACGGATTTCGGGCGGGCACCGACAGCCTGTGGTGACGGGGACGGGTCCACCACCCACGGGCTCCACCTGGAGCAGACCCGTGCGCGGGGAGGTCCTACGGTTCCTCGACGGCCGAGGGCGTCCGGGTGCGTTCCGCCATCGCCGTCCAGAACCGGCCGAGCTCACGGTCGGTCATGCCCTGCCAGCCCGCCCTCCTCCGCCGGGCGGTGCGCCGCCTCAGCAGGGCCTGCTGCTGCCGGCAGAACGGCTCGCGCAGCTCGCCGTCCGGCTGCGCCCCCTTCGCCGGGTACGGGCACAGCTCGAACTGGCAGCTGCGCAGGCAGCTCGTCCCGGGTTCGGCCGTCCCGGCCATGCCGACCGTGCGCTCGGGACGGAGCGCCGTGCGGTCCTTCGTCAGGCAGGGCGGGAGGGTGGTGCGGTTGGTGCGCTCCAGCCGGCTGTCGACCAGCCGGCCGTCGCGTTCGGTGAGGTTGAGCAGCAGCAGGATGTCGGCGAGGAGCTGCTGGGCGCGCGGATGCAGGGTGCTCCACCCGACCGACGGCGGGATCCAGAGGTTGTGCTTGCGGTAGACCGTGGGGTCGGCCGGCTGCGAGCCGATGTTGGCCATCGTCCCCTTCTCGTCGATCCAGATGAACCGCTCGGGACGCCGGGTCTCCAGGGCGAGCGCCGCGAGGTCCCCGGCCTCGGCGACGAAGGGGTGCAGCCGGTTCCCGCCCCGTACCGTCAGCTCGTCCGCGGGCCGGTCGCCGGGGGCCTGCTCGCTGCCCGTCATGGCGAGCCAGCGTTCCACGGCCTGCAACGGGTCGGAGCCGGACCGCTGGCCGTTCTCGCCGCCCTCCAGCACCTCGTCGGTGCTGTCCGGCAGCTCCCACAGGCACAGCGCGTGGATGAGGGTGACCTGGGAGTACCAGTAGCGGGCGTGCGTCAGCATGTGCTCCGCCTGCTCGATCAGGTACTCGCGGGCCTCGTCGGAGGTGGCGGGATGCCGACTGCGGCGGTTGGCCGCGCCCTTGAAGCCCTGGGCGAGGGCGATCTCCAGGGAGATGGGCAGGTCGGCGCGGCCCGTCGCGGGGTTGGGCGCGAGGTGCTGCAGCCACAGGCCCATGCGCTCCCGGGCCTGCTCGCACCGGTCGCTGCTCACCGAGCCCACGATCATCGGGACCAGCCACGCCCGGGTGACGAACTCGCGCCAGATCTGCTCCCCGGTCCGCGGTCCCCGCTCGGTGCCGTCCTCGGGGTCGGGAGGGCCGATCCTCCGCTCGCGCTCCGCGCTCTCCCGGTGCTTCTGGATCTCCATGGCCGTCTTGTACTGCTCCCAGGGGTCGTAGACCTCGACCTCGCTGCCCTTCCTCCGCTTCGGCCACGGGAAGAGCCTGCGCAGCGCGTCGAAGGCGTTGTCGCCGCCCGCGCCGATCTCCTGGGCGATGGCCAGCCGGACGGGATAGCCGGGCTCGACCCAGGTGACCCTCATCAGGTCGCCGTAGGCCGGCTTGGACCACTTCTCGGGGTCCTCCCGGTTCGAGCGGTCGAGCCGCCTCGCCACCTCGCCGAAGGCGTGCACCAACCGCAGTTTCGCCTCGTCGAGGGTTCTCGGATCGCCCTCGACGATCTCCGGCCACCGCTGCAGGATCGTCCTGGCGAGGAGGGCGTGGGCCGAGTCGTCGGCCTGGCAGGTGTCGATCTCCGGTGCCGCGGCGAACAGGTCGAGGGCCTTGTCGTCCCGGCGTTCGCGGGCCGCTTCGAGCAGCAGGTCGACCGTGGCGCGCTGCAGGGTCTCGCCCTTGCGGCGGGAGCGCAGGACCAGGGCGATGAGGAGCTCGCGGCCGGGTTCCTCGAGCGCCCTGTCGAGGAGTCCGGCGTCGTCCCGCTGCACGACGTCGAGGAAGGAGGACCCCAGGTAGGACTGCAGGATGCTGTGCGGGAACCGCACCTTGAAGTTCTGGGCCTCCACCAGCCCGAGTTGTTCACCGCGTGCCGCGTAGCGCGACAGGGCGGTGCGCCAGCAGGCGTCCTCGTCGTTCCCGGGCAGGCCCTCGACGCTCCGGCGCAGCGCCCGGAGGACCGCCCGGTAGGGGACCTCCGCCTCCTTCGGGTGGTCGCCGCCGTGGCCGGTCCAGCCGATGAGTTCGTCGAACCTGACCTCCAGCCGGTCGTTGAGCAGTCCGATGCAGGCCAGCGCCGACATCACGGCCACCGTCCGCCTGCGCTGCTCGGAGGAGATGTCGAAGCGGGCCCGGAGGTGGCCCTGGACGAGTGCCCTCATCCAGGAGTCCAGGAGGCTGAGCCGGATGCAGGTCCGGTCGCCGCCGCGGGTGTTGACGTGGTCCCACTCCTTGCTGTTCTCGAAGTGCTCCATGAGCTGGTGCTCCCGGAGCTGGCGGGCGATCTGGAGGTAGAGCGGGGACTCGGCGACCGCGGCCGTCTCGACGATCCAGTCCAGCCTGCGGTTGTCGACACCGGGTTTCCGGTGCGCGAGGTAGCCGAGTGCGGCCTCCTCGCTGAGCGGTTCGAGGTCGATGACGGCGGCCTGGGTGCCTTCGAGGGCGGGGTGCGGGCGCGAGGCGATCACCAGGGGGAGCTTCTGCTTCTGGGCGCGGCCGATCGCGCGGCGGATCAGGCTGTCCCGGTTCGCCTGTTCCTCGTCCTCGCAGAACGCCTCCTCCAGCCCGTCCGCGATGACCACGGCCTTGTCGTCCATGCAGAGCTGCCGCCACACCCGTTCGGCCTGGGCCCGGGAGATGACCCCCGGGTCCACCTCGTCGCAGAACCGCCGCTTGGCCAGTTCACCGAAGTTCAGGTCGGCGCCGTCGAGGTCGATGCGCCGCAGGTGGATGGGGACGGGCACGGCGCCGTTCTCCGCCAGCACCTGGGTCAGCTGCACCAGCACGGCCGTCTTCCCGCTGCCGACGCCGCCCACCAGCACGTACGGCCGGCGCCGGCGCCGGTCCCGCAGCGCCTGGGCGATGACCGAGCACAGCTCCTGCCGGCCGACGACCTCGTCGACGATCGTGCCGGCCGTGGGCACCAGCTGCTGCGGGTTCTTCCGGGCGGTCCGGCCGATCGGCCGGATGGTCTTCCAGCGGCGTACGCCGAGGAAGACGGCGGTGCTCAGGGAGAGCACCAGGAAGGGCGTGGTGAAGCTGATGACCACGCTGCAGGACTGGCTGGTCCGGCGGCAGGTGTTCTCGACGAGACCGGGACTTCCGCCGACGATCACGTTCAGGGCCAGGGCCAGCCACCCCAGGAGCAGTAACGTGCCGATCCACGACAGGGCCTTCACGTAGTTCCCGGGCGTCCACCTCCCGCGCCACTTCTGGGGAATGGCCACCCGCTGCCGGGTCTCCTTGCGGACGCGCCGCATCCGCCACCGTCTGAACACCCGGAACCGCAGCCAGGGCAGGACGCGCCTGCCCCGCACGAAGCGCGGCTCGCTCGGCGCTCGGAACCTCCCCGCCGGATGCCGGATGACCTGGTTCATCGGGGTCTTCCCTCAAGGGCGTCCACGACCGGCCGTCAGGACGGCCCGCCGTCGTCGGCGCACGGCTGCGACCGGACCCCGGCGACGGATGTGTTCACGGCGAAGTCACCCATGATCGTCCTCCAGGACGGTGGGCTGCGGCGGGTGCGGTCCTGACCGCCCGACAGGTCCGCCGCGTCAGGCGTCGTCCTCCTCGCCCGGCCCCGGGCCGGGCGGCGGGGGCTGGGGCGGGTGCGGCAGGACCCGGAGGTGGGTGCGGTGGACGGCGACGTACAGGCCGCTGGGGGTGACGACGCCGCAGTACCGGTCCGCCTCGACGAGGAGCGCCACGGCCGTTCCGGCCGGCAGGATGCCGTCCGGCGGCCCCTCGGGCCGGTGGTGGTCGTACCAGTAGGGCCCGTCCGCGTCGAGCGTGTGGGTGAAGCGGTTGGGCGGGGGGCGCACCACGTTGTCCCGGGGGACCACGGACTGGCTGCCGAGGACGGAGACCTCGGGACGCCGGACGGTGTAGGGCTGCTCCCGCGGGCGCGGTCGGTCGTTGTCCGCCATGGCGGTGTCGCCTCAGGCGGTCTGCAGGCTGTCGGCGGGCAGCGTGTCGGGGATGGTGGGCAGCATCACGCCGACGTCGATCGGCGCGACGTGGGCGCGCAGCTCGCCGCGCTCGGCGAGTTCGAGGTGGTTGGGCAGGACGTAGGGGTCGGCGGCGTCGAGGTCGACCTCGTACCCGAGGTCCCGGAGGCTGGCCGCGGTCATCCGGCTGAGGGGGTTGCCGGCGTGGCCGACGAAGCCGGTCATGAGCTCGTCCGCGAAGACGGTCTCGCGCCAGTGGCCGTCCCGGGTGCCGGGACCACCGGTGTTCTCGACCGGGACGCGCCGGGGCTCGGGGTCGCCCACGAGGACGGCGTACTCCGACGAGGCGTTGAGACCGGTGAAGGTCGGGTTGGGCCCTCCGCTGCCGCGCAGCAGACCCTTGAGCTTCCAGACCGTGCCGATGCCGATGACGTGGCCCATCTCGTGGGTGATCACGTCGACGAGGGTGCCGTTGGCCTCCATCGAGGCCAGGTCGTCCTGGTCGAAGGACATCAGGCCGGTGGCGGGCAGGAACTCCGAGGGCCCGGGGCCGGGCCGCAGTTGGGTGGGTCCCGCCTGGCCGAGGATGTGGCCAGGGCCGTCGATGGTCCGGCCCTGGGCGCGGATCACGAGGTCGTCGACGATCCGGTCGCCGACGGAGACGTCCGGCAGGTCACCGACGATGACGCGGACCCAGCGGTCGGCGGCGGCCTTGAACGCGTTCTTCTGCGACTCGGTCAGCCCGCCGAGGAACTCGACTTCGATCGTGTAGGGGGAGGTGGTACCGGTGAGGCGCTTGGCGGCCGCGAGGTCCGCGCGCGCGATGTGGCTTTCGAAGGCGTTCATGGGATTCCCGCCCTTTCGTGGGAGGGCTCGTGCGGGACGTCCGGTGGATCGGGGCCGGCGGACGGCCGGTGACCGGATGCGGCCCCACGGCAGGGCAGGCGTCCGGTCGGGTGGGCAGCCGGTGCCCGGCGTCGAACGGCGGTCGGGGACGGCCGCGGGGCGCCGCCCGCCGGGGTCCGGCTCGTGTTCCGGCCCCGTCCCCTTCGATCGTCCCGCGCACCGGCCGGTGCGGCATCTCGGCCCCGGGCCCGTTCGGACGGTCCGCGGCACCGGCACGTTCGGTGCTGGGGGCTTGTGTTGGCTCGTGCGGTGACGGAGCGGATCCGGTCCGCGGCAGGGGTGGTGACGGTCGGTCACGGACCTGCCCGGCCCCGGCCGCCCCGGTCCCCCGGCACCGTGCCCGACGGGACGCGGCCCGCGCCTCGGGGGCGGCCGCGGTCACGCAGCGGAGTGCCCCGCCGACGGGTGCCGGTGACAACGGGTCATGGCGGGAGTGCGGTCACCGCCCGGAGACACCGGATGGTCGACTTCGATCGCTCGCCGCCCACCGGGGAACACGCGCGCAGAATGGAGACGGACCGAGCAGGAGACGACAGCGGAGCGAGTACGGGGAGGTGACCCGGTGAGCCGCATCCTGGTGACCGGTTCCACGGACGGCCTGGGCCGGGCCACCGCGGAGACGCTGCTGTCCGCCGGCCACCGGGTCGTGCTGCACGCCCGGAACCCCGAGCGGGCGACCGCCCTGCGGCCCCTGCTCGACCGGGGAGCGGACGCCGTCACCGGCGACTTCACGGACCGTGACGCCGTCCGGCGGATCGCCGCCGAGCTGAACGACGCCGACCCGCTCGACGCGGTCGTCCACAACGCCGGGGTGTGGCGCGGCCCCGCCGTCATGCCGGTCAACGTCGTCGCCCCGTACCTGCTCACGGCCCTGCTGCCGACACCGCGCCGACTGGTCTACCTGAGCAGCGGCTCGCACTTCGGCGGCCACCCGACGACGGAGGGGGTCGACTGGCGCGGCCGGAGTGCCGGCTCCTACGCCGACAGCAAGCTGTTCGTCACCACCCTCGCGGCCGCGGTGGCCCGGCTGCGCCCCGGCGTGCCGAGCAACGCCGTCGACCCCGGATGGGTGCCGACCAGGATGGGCGGCCCCGGAGCACCGGACGACCTCGAACTCGGGCACCGGACCCAGGAGTGGCTCGCCGCAGGCGACGAACCCGGGGCCCTGACCACCGGCGGCTACTGGTACCACGGCGAACTCAGGCCACCCCACCCCGCCGTCCACGACGAGGCCTTCCAGGACCGCCTGCTCGCCGCACTGGCCGAGGAGACCGGCACCGCGCTGTGAGCGGGGCACGCGCGCCCGGACCCCGGCGGGTGGTGGATCCGCCGGGGTCCGGGGAGGCCGGGGCCGGGGCCGTCAGTGGAGCTGCTCGGTGCGGCTGGCGACGAGTTCGCCGTCCACGTAGCCCTCGACGCGGGCGGAGTTCGCGGCGGCCGCGTCCGGCACGGTGACGTCCGCGTGCCCGTCGAGCAGGTCGAGGGAGGCCTTGGGACGCTGGTCGATGTAGACGTCCAGGCGGTCGATGTTGGTGGTCTTGACCTTGAGGCGCAGGGCGCCGCCGGTCGTGGCGGTGTCGGTGATGGCCACGGCGTGCGGGGTCATCGCCCTGAGGAGCTGTCCGGCGCGCTCCATCAGGTCGGCGTTGCCCTCCAGGAGGTCGCGCCGGGTCATCCGGTGGAGTTCGTCGGGGGTGACGCCGAGGTCCTCCACCGGGGTGCCGGACTGGGCGCCGACGCGCAGGGTGCGGCGGATGGCGACGCGCATGCTCGCCTCCGCGGGCAGCGGCCGGTACGGCGTCGCGGGGTCGTCGGCGAGGAGGGCGGAGAGCAGGTCGTGCGTCCACACGTTGGCCCCGCCGGCGCCGGTGTTGCGGTCGACGCCGAGGACGGTGCCGATCCGGTGGTCCTGGAAGCCCGCGGTGAAGATGTCGGTCGCCGAGTAGCAGCGGGCGTTGGTGACCAGGACGACGGGCCCGGAGTAGCGCTGCCCGACGGCGTTGGCGCCGTCCTCGGGGGTGATCGGGAACGCCCGGGAGAAGGCGGCGCCGATCTCGACGGCCTGTTCCATGGACGGCACCCAGGCGCCGAGGTCGATGTCCGGGTCGTTCTGGTGGCGGCGGCAGATCCGCAGGTTGAGCGGGGTGTTGATGAACTGGGTGGGCTCCGGGGTGATCCGGCGCGGGGTGAGCGTCTGCAGGGTGAACTCGGCGGCGAAGATGTGGCCGCCGCCGTTGTCCCGGACGTCCAGCACCAGGCCGCGGTCCGGCAGGAGGCCGACCAGACGGACGAACTCCTCCACGAAGGCGACCGGGTCGTCCACGGCGAAGGTGAAGATCCGCAGGTGGCCGAAGGTGCCGGAGGCGGTGGTGACCTCGCGCGCCTTGAAGACCTTGGGCATGGTGGTGGCGATCTCGCCGGCCTCCAGGCCGGGTGCGGGCTCGCCGGCCTCGACCGCCCGCTGCTGGGCGACCACCCTGGGCGCGAAGAGCAGCACCTTGGCGCGGCCGACCTCGTCCGTCTCCAGGTCGATGCCCTGGGAGGCGCCGGCGGTGCCCAGCGTGCCGGTGCCGACGAGCGGCGGCAGGTTGTCGACGACCTGCCAGTCCTCGCGGAGCTCGCGCGCGGTGCCGTCGGCGTCGAGGTAGCTGACGGTCACCCACTCCTCGAACGGGGGCAGGTGGATGCGCAGCGGACGCAGGGTCAGCGACTGGACGCCGCGGGTGCGGCGGGCCTCGGCGTTGCTGCCGGCGAACCGGGCGGCGTGCAGGTCGACGGCGGTGGAGATCGGGATGCCGCTCCAGTGGGTGATCTCGGTGCCGGGCCCGAACCCGGGCGGGGCGAAGCCCTGGGCGACCCGGGTGACGAGGAAGCGCTCGGCGGCCGTGCCGTCGCCCTGCTCGGTGAAGTCCTCGACGAGGAACGGCAGGAACGCGATCTTGCCGTTGAAGGGGGCGGGCAGCAGGTAGTTGGTGTGCAGGTCGCGGACGGAGTGGAAGATCTCCGAGACCTCGGCGTGGAAGGTCCACTCGGGCGGCATGTCGGCGTCGGTCTGCCGTTCCAGGCGCCGGGCGAGCAGCCGCAGCCGCTGCACCGGGTTCACGGCGTACATGGCGGCCTTCAGCGGCAGGTGCACGTAGTTCTGTTCGAGCAGGACGAGCGCCTGGTCCACGATGACGCGGCGCTCGTCGAGGGTGAGGGTGCCGGCGGTCTGCAGGAACGACGCCAGCGTGGTGGCGGCGGCCAGGTGGTCGCGGACGGGTGCCGCGGCCTCGGCGATGTAGTCGGGGACGGGTCGGTCCGTGCGGGTGTTCATGGGGTCTCCGGGGGTGGCGGGAGGGAGGTCGGGCCCGCCGGTCCCGCGGCGCGGGGGGCCCCCCCCGGGGCCCGCGGGCGTTCGGAGCCATGCACCAAAAGCAGGACGCCGAGGTAGACCAGTACACAAAA